>JAQBNJ010000423.1 GCA_028288645.1 Sediminibacterium sp. | reverse complement strand
AACAGGTGAGAGTTCTAATTGCGAACGGAAATCATTTATATCCAGCTGGTCCTTCCTGCTCACCAATACCGAGCGTTCTACGAGGTTCTTTAACTGGCGGATATTGCCGGGTAACAATAATTGCTGCAGCCATTTCATCGCTTCCATACTAACACTTAATGCGGGGCGGTTGTAAATGGTACGAAGATTATCAATAAAAAAATTGACAAGCAAGGGAATATCTTTCGGCCGCTCACGCAATGGCGGTAATTGAATAGTGATCAGGTTGATGCGATACAAAAGATCCTCCCGGAAACTTCCTGCCGCAACCATTTCATTCAGGTTCCTGTTGGTGGCACATACCACGCGTATATCAACGGTTTTTGTGCGGCTGCTTCCCAATACTTCATAGGTCCTGTCCTGTAATACGCGCAACAGTTTAACCTGGCTGCCCGCATCAAGATCGCCGATCTCGTCTAAAAAAATGGTTCCTTTATTGGCCATTTCAAAACGGCCAGTCCTGTCGAAGCGCGCATCGGTAAATGCGCCGCGTACATGACCGAACATTTCGCTTTCAAACAATGACGAAGAGATGCCGCCAAGATTCACTTTCACAAAAGGCCGGTTGTTCCGCAAACTATTTTGATGGATCGCTTCAGCGATGAGTTCTTTACCCGTACCACTCTCTCCCGTGATCAACACAGACGCATCGGTTGCGGCAATGCGTCCTATAGTATCAAGTATCGCGGTTATTTTTTCATCATCACCAATGATCTGTGCAAAATTGTATAACTGATCTATCTGTTTTCGGTTATGTTTTACTGGTTTTTTATCCTGCAGGTCAAGTAGTGTTTTAACTGACTGGAGCAGATGATCATTGTTCCATGGTTTATTAATAAAATCATTCGCACCCAGTTTCATTCCCTGTACAGCCAGTTCAATGCTTGCCCATCCTGTAATGAGTATCACCGGTAATAAAGGATGTAAGCGGCGTATTACGCGCAATAGTTCCATCCCTTCTTCGCCGGATGTATCAATGGAAAAATTAAGATCGAGAATGATCAGTGATGGAGTTTGTTTTTCCATGAATTGGATGGCCTGTTCTTTTCCATCAACGCCATGCACGGCAAAACCTTCTTTCTCAAATAAAAGAAGTAGTGAGGTTCTTACCGCGATATCATCATCAATAACAAGTATCATAGCTGGATGCAAAATAATTGAAATACTTTTTTATTGCCACGAATTACCACGAATTTCCCCGGTGCCAATTCGTGGTAATTCGTGTAATTCGTGTTTGTAATTTTTTATTCTTCATGCAAAGCAACTGCCGGGTAAATGGCTGCTGCCTGTTTAGCCGGGTACCATGCACATAATAAAACTAAAACATAAATAAATATAACCGACAGTAACAACGCCACAAGATACACACTCGCCGGGAGGTCAAATACATGTAGCAACGGAAACTGTACCGCAAAAAAAGACCCGATGAGCAGCGAGATCGTGGATAAAACCAACGCCTCTCCCACCAATTGTTTCGAAATGGATTTGGCTGAAGCGCCTACTGCCCTGCGTAGCCCGATCTCACTTCTTCTTTTATTGATATTGTACCATAATACGCCAAACAACCCAAGCGCCACGTTAATGATGAGGAAGCCGGCCACTACCAATAGAATGATCATAGGCACGAGGATAAAATTATTTTTATCAACACGTTTTTTGAAAAGATGCTCGATCTCGATATTTGAATTTTTAACAGAAGCAGAAAGCGCTTTGTATAAACTGCTTTCAACTACTGCACCGGATCCCGCGCGCATTTTTACAAGTATTGTACTCATCCATTTATAAGACGAGGTATCCGCCCGTTGAAACAGGCCCGGTTCTGCCCCCTCGTAATCGCCTTTGTCTTTAAAATCATTTACCACCCCTATTACTTTCATTCCTTCCGCATCGCTGCCGAGCATTTTTCCTAATGGCGATTCATTGCCAAATATTTTTTCTTTCAGCGCAGTGTTGATCACAATCGGCCTGTTTTTAGCAGCTACATCGGCTTCTGCAAACCACCTTCCCTCTGTTAGGTTAAACTGTAGCAATTTCATATATCCATCCTCTACCGTGTAGATGTTAGCCATGGTTTTTTTATTCTTAAAAGCTACCTGTGTATTGCTTGAACTCATGGAAAAAGGAATATTGTTGCCTGAATAACTCATCACCTCTACCTGTGGTATGGAGCGCAGGATGTTCCTTGTTGACTCTTTTACTGCCATAGCAGAATCATTTTTCTCACGCTCACCTTCGTGTGATCCGAGGTTTATCGACCATACATCATCGTAGATAAACCCCATAGGCTGCCGGTAGTTTTGGTAAAATAATACAAGTAAAGAGAACACGGCGAACATTACAATAAAAGAAACCAGCATTTCTAACATCAGTAGAAAATTTTGTTTCTTTTTGTTCCAGATCAGTTTAAATAAATGTGTGAGCATACCAGTGAGTTATAAAGTAAATTAAAATAGTTATTGTGCTTTCAGCGCTGTTACTACATGCAGCTTCGACATCCGCCACGCAGGATACACACCCGATAATAATCCAAATACCAGGCAGGTAACCAGGCTTAGAAATAATACATTCAGGTTAACGGAAAGATAAGCGTCAGGTATCAATTGACTGTTATTGATAAGCGCGAGAATGATCACGGAGAAAACAATACCCAGCACACTGCCGATAAAAGTAAGAATGATATTTTCCACGATGAATTGTCCCACTAATGTTTTTGAAGACGCGCCAAAAGCTTTCCGCACACCGATCTCTGAAGAACGTTCCATGATACGGCTGATATTAATATTCACCAGGTTCAAGGTAGGCAGCAACATAAAAAGTAACAGGAAAATACTTACAACAAGCAATAGTATGTTCTTCCCCGAATTATTGCCGTCTCCGAATATTTGACGGATAATACTGCCGGTATACGTATCTGCATGGCAGAATAAAAGATCAAACTCCTTGCTGTTCGTTGGAACTTTCGAAATGATACCCGCAAACTCTGCCTGTATTTTCGGAATGTCTGATTTCGAGCGCGCCAACAGGATGGCGAAATAGCCGCCGGTGTAAACTTTACTGCGATAATCGGCTTTTGAAACGGTATAGGGCAGGTACATATCCGCATAAGCAAACAGCATGGTCATAGGCACATTTTTTACCACACCCTGCACCCTATACTGAACATTGTCAGTTTCAATGTATTTGCCCACAACATTTGTAACATCACCAAAATATTGTTTCCGCGTTCCTTCTGTGATCACGGCTACTTTATCTGCGTTGTCGATCTGTTGTTTTGTAAAAGGTTTTCCTTCAAGAAAAACATAGTCTGTTACTTCCCAATACGCATCATCAGTATATTTCAGGTTGATGACCAATTTCTTATTATTCACATAAGCATTGGTTGCTGTGAACAACGAAGCGATGGCTATTTTCGCCGGTGTCTTTAATGGCTTTGCATATTTGTCAAGGAAATAATAACTTGGTGAGCCACTGTTGATATAATGCTTCTCACTGTGTTCAAGCCTAACAGTGTTAATATACAACGACCGGTCCCTTTTTCCTTCCGGGTAACCAGCATTTACCAGGTGATCAATAAACGCAGTGAGCACAATCAATATCGTTAATGTAAAACTGATCCCGAACAGGCTGATAAAAGTGAAGAATTTTCTCCGCTTTAATACTGCAATGGCTATTTTAAAATAATTTTTGAGCATAAGAGTTCTAATTAATAATTAGTAGTTAATAGTTAATAATTGTAATTATTAATTATCTATTGCACCTGCGATCCATCAAACAATCTCACCAGCCTGTGTGTCTTCTTCGCCATATGTTCATCATGTGTTACCATTACGATAGTGGTGCCGTCTGCTTTGTTGAGGTGCAACAGGATATCCATGATCTCGCTGCCCATGGCGCTGTCGAGGTTACCGGTTGGTTCATCCGCAAGGATGATTTCAGGGCGCCCGACAATGGCGCGGGCGATTGCAACCCTCTGTCTTTGTCCGCCGGATAATTGTGTTGGAAAATGTTTTACACGGTTACTCAATCCTACTTTTTCCAAAGCTTCCATAGCAAGTTGTTTTCTTTCTTTGGCTGTGGATTCCCTGTATAACAAAGGCAGTTCTACATTATCCAATACTTTCAGATCATTGATAAGATGATAACTCTGGAAAATAAATCCCAGTTTACTGTTACGGAACTTAGCCAGTTTCTGATCGGATAATTTGATCGTAGATGCTTCATCGATCAATACCTCACCGCTGCTCGGTGCATCCAGCAGGCCGATGATATTCAGCAGTGTACTCTTACCGCAACCGGATGGCCCCATCACGGAAAGGAATTCTCCTTTCGCCACATCCAGGTTTATATTATTCAGAGCTAGTGTTTGAATTGTGTCGGTGCGGTAGACTTTTTCGATGTTTCTTAGGCGTATCATTTTTTTAGCTTTTAGATGTGAGGTATTAGGTGTTAGGTATTAGGTATTAGGTATTAGGTATTAGGTATTAGGT
>JAQBNJ010000408.1 GCA_028288645.1 Sediminibacterium sp. | reverse complement strand
CATACGGATTTTCGGCCCTGCAAGGACCGCACCAGGAGGCCCAAAAATCAATCAGCACATATTTGCCTTTAAAATCTGAAAGCCTTACCTGTTTACCTGACGTATCTGGCTGCGAAAAATCTATTGCCATCTCACCAATGTCTGCCTTGATCTGGCCCGCTATTTCCTGCCCTAAAGAAACGCCCAGTGATGTGGTTTTGATCGAGGGAGACAATAGATCAAAACCTTGAGAAATCACCCTGATGGATGCATCATTACGTTTTAGGTCCGTTAGTGCAACTATGCTTATGTAAGAGCCAGGATGTTTACGGATAAAATCCATCCGGGGCGGTTCCATTTCTTCAAAGATTTTCCTGCGCTGCTGACGGAAGGCAGCAACGGTGTCGATATTCTGCTGTTCTTTCCCGGGCCTGTTTTCAAAAATGGTAACCAGTTTTGAGTATCGTGCATTTTGCTGAAACAATAACTGGTTCAGCGCTGCGAAATCAATATTTGTGGGCGTTCCGCCGACTGCTCCATGGGGAAGCGAATCCGGACTCGTGACAGTAATTTCACCCGATTCAAGGAATAATCGGATAGAATTATGGGAAACATCAATGGTCATCGGATCCTCGTTCTGGTATAAGGTAGCAGACGTGTAAACCGGTGCCAGACCTGATATCACAAAACGGCGGTCAGCCACAATTGCAGAATCGACCCTGACCTTGCCCTCTACTTTATACACAAGGTATAGCCTGTCACCAGGCGAAAAACCTGGACCCGAACCCATGATCCTGAAAGGAGTTTGCCCATTGGCGCCGGAAACAAGGATCAGGCATAACAGCATTGAACAGCCAAAAAGAATTAGTTTTCTCATATACTCAAGAGATAAAGAAAGACAAAAGGTTGGATTTCAGCGACCAGTTTATAACAGGGTAACCCAAACCTCTCGAGGTAGCGGAAGTTTTGAATATTTTTTATAGAGTTTTTATAAAGCTTTAAATCCACAATGAAATTTAGCAATATCTCGTCAAAAGCTTAAACAAAAAAGAAACCGCCTCAATTATTACATTGAGACGGCCTCTCCGTTGCCCGAAGTGGATGTAGTTACGAGTTATTGTTGTTTGACGCAAATCCCCCCTGAAGTTGTCGTTTATACACAGCGTAAAACCCGGAGACACCATCGATCTTTGTATTGTCAACAAGCTCAAACTAATAAAATAACGTGTTATGAAAAATGTATTTAAAAGATCCATTGTGCTCAAACCGGTATTAATAATCGCCCTGCTTTCTTTCACAGTAGTTCAGTCTATGGGGCAACAGCGTAAACCTGCCGGCAGTGGCTATGTACCTGTTAATGGCATTAAAGTTTATTATGAAGTATATGGCAAGGGTAGGCCTATCGTTTTACTGCATGGTGCTTTTTGGAACATTGAGATGAACTGGGGACAATTAATACCTGAATTGTCAAAAACAAGAAAAGTAATTGCCATTGAATTCCAGGGCCATGGGCACACACCGTTTTCAGAAAGGAAACTGGACATTGCTACCCTGGCAAGCGATGTGGATGGAGTGATGAATTACCTGAAAGTTGACAGTGCTGATGTTGCAGGATTTAGTATGGGTGGTTCTGTTGCTTACCAGCTGGCAGTACAACATCCGAAGCGGGTTAGAAAATTAGTGATCATTTCTTCCACGTATAAAACCAGTGGTTGGTTACCGGTAGTAAACAATGGGTTTAAAGATTTCAAACCTGAAGTTTTTACGAATAGTCCGTTGAAAGCGGCTTACGACGCAATTGCATCTGACAAAACAAAATGGACAAAGTTCCTGGAACAGATGATTGCATTTGCCGGGGTGCCATTCGACGTAGGTGAAGCCAATATTGCGAAAATTACTTCGCCGGTATTACTGATCGCGGGCGACAATGATGGCCTGGATAAAATTGAGTTTATGAAAACATATCAATTTCTGGGAGGTTGTGTAGCTGCTGATCTGCAACGGATGCCAAAATCGCATTTGGCCGTTGTTCCTTCCCAGGTACATGTCAGCCTTATGATGCAGACAAAAATAATATCAGGTTACCTGAATGGTTTTTTAAAGTAAACATAATCGAAACTGGCATTAGACAGGTGCTTCAATACATTTTTCGAACAATGCTACTCGCGCCGTTGTTGGTCGCCTGACCAACAATCCGCTTGCAGTGGTCTTAAATAAAAAAAGCGGAAGACCTTCATCTTCCGCTCCGTTACCCGAAGTGGATGGTTTTCAAAAATTTTTCTTTCCGACTTAGCTCAGTTGGCTGAGATTTGTATTTAAATTTTGTTGATGGTAAAAGAGAGATACAAATAATTGCTTGCCTAATTACTATGCAGGCATGCTCTTCGTCAATAACTAGTTGTTCTTTCTTTTCAGCAAAGGTGTGCTTAACGATAAATCCCTTCAACCGTCTCCGCAGATGTCTCTCGAAGAGGCTACTGTGTACCCACAAGTTTATTAAATTTACATAACTAAAACCGGTGTTTTATGGAACTACTTTCATTTCAACCGAGTTATTCTGGTCTTTTTGGAGATAAGAGACTGGAAAAAAGGGGGCTCTAATCAGTAACCGTTTGGTAATAGGTAAGCGTTCCAGTATTCGTCAATGTTTTCCAGACAGGGCATCACAAAAAGCCTGCTATCGTTTCTTAAACAATGAGAAAGTGAGTGAATCTGCATTAATTGAAGAATTGACCAAACGTAGTGGCAGCATTACTTCTGGCCGACACCTACTTGTAATACAAGACACAACAAGTTTCAACCTCAATAACCATTACTATCGAATAAAAAAAGATAATGGTATTGGTACCATCGAAGATAATTTCAGTCTTGGGTTTTTTCTTCATGCCAGTATGATGATTGATGCATTTTCAGGATCAATGTTGGGCTTTTCTGATGTTCAATTGTGGAACAGGGTGTATGATGATCCTTTACGTAAACATCGGTTAGCCAATCTGCCTATTGAGAAAAAGGAGAGTTATAAATGGATCAAGGCATGTGAACAAACAAAAGCGAATTGTCCTGATGCAGCATCTTTAACTTTTATAGAAGATCGGGATGGAGATATCTATGAGCAATTTGCAAGAATAACTGATACCCGAACAAACTTTGTTATACGTGTCTGTAAGAATAGATTGTTAAGTACAGGGAATAAACTTTATGAAACACTGGATGGGCTATCATGCGCGGGCAAATATGAACTTGACCTGGTTGGTGATAAGCGTAAAAAGAAGCTTAACAGGACAGCTCAGATAGAAGTGAGGTTTTGCAAGGTTTGTATCAATAAAGCGGAAAGAAATATAAATAAAAGTATCCCGCGGAATATTGAAGTATATGCTGTGCAAGCTACTGAAGTTGGGTATGATGGAAAAGATAAAATATGTTGGCGATTACTAACCACTCATCGAATTGATAGTTATGATCAAGCTATTGATATCATTGAGTTGTATAGAAAACGATGGCATATTGAACAGTTGTTCCGTCTGTTGAAAAAACAGGGATTTGAAATGGAAGAAAGTGAATTGGAAACAGGATGGGCACTTCGTAAATTATCTATCCTGGCTCTCAACGCTTCGCTGCGCATTATGCAGTTAATGCACGCAACCGAAGATGAGAATGCGCAACCTCTATCTGAAGTATTCACAAAATCAGAACAACAATGTCTGGAACAGGCAAATCAACAACTAAATGGGAGTTCAACTAAACTGATGAATCCGTACAAGCCATTAAGTTTGATATGGGCAAGATGGATTATTGCAAGGTTGGGTGGATGGAAGGGCTATACATCACAAAGAACTGCTGGTCCTATAACATTAAAAAGAGGGCTTGATAATTTTAATCAGATGTATTATGGGTGGTGTCTGGCATTAAAATACTTTGAAGATGTGGGTACACAGTAGCTCTCGCGAGAGGACTTCGCGGGTTGAATGCCTACGCTTATTAATATATTACTGAGCATGATGAGGAGTAGTTGGTTCAGGTTTTGCATTGCAATCTGTATTTTCAAACACTCATGATGTTGTTGGTCAGGCGACCAACAACGGCGCTATCCCGCCCTATCCAAACTTGTATAATGAAACGGCTCCGCTAAATGCTCCGGCCTAATATCCTCACTTGCAGCAAGATCTGCAATTGTTCTGCTCACTTTCAATATCCTATCATAAGCACGCGCACTCAAATTCAGTCTCTCCATCGCTTTCTTTAATAAGTTTTCTCCAACGTTACTGATCACGCAGATCTGGCGCAGTTGTTTACTGCTCATTTGCGCGTTGGCATAAATACCGGGATGTTCCTTGTAACGTTCAGCCTGTATCTCTCTTGCCTTGATCACTCTTTCCTGGATGACAGATGAGTTTTCACTCTGTTGCTGGCTGCTTAATTCGCTGAAAACAACTGGTGTTACTTCTACATGCAGATCGATGCAGTCCAACAATGGGCCGGAAACTTTGTTGAGGTATTTTTGAACAGCACCGGGGGACAATTGCATTCTTTTTCAGGGTGGTTATGAAATCAGCAGGCGCAAGGTGTAAGGGCTACCCAAAGTCTAACCCTAACCTTAGAAATAACATGTAGAAATCGTATTCCCAAGCTGAGGCATGGGGTTATCTTTGTACCCATGTCCACCCCATACCATATCTACCCCTGCGGCGATCACGCTGTAACGATTGAATTGGGTGATGGTATTAACGCCGCTGTTAATCAAAACGTGATCTCCCTTTTTCAATACCTCACCGAACATAAAATAGAAGGGATGAAAGACATGATCCCTGCATACAATACGCTGACTATTGTATATGATACATCTTTACTCAAAAAGAAAAATCCAGGAATCCCTGTTTATGAAACGATATCAGCGCATCTTCAAAAAGCAGCCGGTTTGGCCAATGAAAAAAATGCAGCGCGGGCAAGGTTGATAAAAATCCCTGTTTGTTATGATCCTTCACTTGCCCCGGATCTTGTTTCGCTTGCCGAAACGCATCAGCTTTCCGTTGATGAAGTCGTCAAACTGCATACTGCAAGAACTTACCGCGTGTATATGATCGGGTTCCTTCCCGGTTTTGCTTATATGGGATCGGTAGATGAAAAAATTATCACACCGCGAAAAACACAACCGCGAACAATGGTGCCAGCAGGTAGTGTAGGCATCGCAGGTGAGCAAACAGGCATCTATCCTTTTGATTCTCCCGGCGGATGGCAACTGATCGGGCAAACATTCACACAAATGTTCGATGAAAAAAAAGAAACGCCATGTTATCTGCAACCAGGCGATGAAGTGCAGTTCTACCCGGTTTCTATTGCTGAATTTGAAAAAGGAAAAAACACATGAGCCTGCATATTATCAAACATGGGTTGCTGGATCTGGTACAGGATGCAGGCCGCTATGGTTACCAACACCTGGGTATTAACCCCGGAGGCGTAATGGATAGTATCGCGATGCATGTGGCCAATATACTGGTTGGTAATGATCCTTCGGAAGCTGTTCTTGAAATGCATTTTCCCGCAGCAGAAATTGAATTTGAAGAAACCTTGTTGATTGCATTGGCAGGTGCCGATCTTTCTGCTTCTGTTGATGCGAAGGAAATACCGGTGCTTACCCCTGTCATCATTCAAAAAGGATCTGTGCTGCATTTCGGCAGGAAACAAAACGGTGCGAGAATTTACCTGGCGGCTTGTGGCGGATTTGCTGCGGAGGAATGGTTAGGCAGTTTCAGCACACATACGAAAGTAAAAGCAGGTGGTTTTGAAGGAAGGGCATTGCAGAAAAATGACCGCATCAACCTGAAAGAAAAACAGCAGCCGGTTTTATCTGCTGATCAAACAGCTAAAATATTTCCCTGGCGAGCAAATGTGTCGGACATGTATCGGGAACACAGTTTTCGTTTTATCCCAGGTAACGAATATTGGTCGCTGGACGAAACATCTAAACATAAATTAGCGAAAGAAACATTTGTCATCAGCCGCGAGAACGACCGGATGGGTTATCGCCTGGGTGGCGTTAGTTTGCAAATGACGGCAACAACAGAATTGATCTCCACTGCAGTTGCACGCGGTACGATGCAGTTATTACCCGATGGACAATTGATCATCTTAATGGCCGATCACCAGACTACAGGAGGTTACCCAAGAGTCGGACATATCATCACCGCTGATATTTCTTCACTTGCACAAATGCAGGCGGGAGAAAAATTCTCTTTAGAACAGGTAACGCTTGCAGATGCGGAGAACCTTTTACTGAAGCAGCAAATGGATTTGCAGCAACTCCAAAATGCCTGTAACTTCCGCCTGCAGGAATATTTACAGAGATAAAACAAGACCCGCTTTTACGGGAAGATAAACAGGATGCATACGATCGATCTTAATTGCGATATGGCGGAGGGCCTCCCCAATGATGCATTACTCATGCCCTGGATCAGCAGCGCCAATATTGCCTGCGGGTATCATGCAGGTGATGAAGAAACAATGAAAAGAACAGTTGCGCTAGCTTTAGGATACGGGGTGAGTATTGGCGCGCATCCGGGATTCGCAGACAAAGCTAATTTTGGAAGAACAGAAATGCAGCTCCCATTACAGGAAGTGTACGAATTGGTTTCGGATCAAATAGTGATGCTGCAAAAAATTACAAACGAACTCGGTGCAAAACTGCATCATGTAAAACCGCATGGCGCTTTGTATAATATGGCTGCAAAAGATGCTGCGCTTGCGGCCACTATCGCAAAAGCGGTGTATGATATCGATAGTCATTTATTATTGTATGGATTAAGCAACAGCCAGTCTATCAGCGAAGCGAAAAAGATCGGGTTAAAAACCGCCAGCGAAGTTTTTGCAGATAGGACTTACCGGGATAATGGCAACTTAACACCGCGCACACAACCCAATGCATTAATAGAAACAGAAGAAGCATCCATGCAACAGGTTCTGCAAATGATAGAACAGAAAACAGTAACAAGCATAAACGGAAAACAGGTGCCAATAACCGCAGAAACCATTTGCCTGCATGGTGACGGCGCACACGCAGTTGCTTTCGCGAAACATATTCATCAAACACTTCAACAAAATCAGATTGGCATCCAAAGTCTCTAAGTACGGTCTTTTCAGCGGCGCAGGTTTGGGTGCGGCTTTCCTGATGGCAAACTCGTCTATCGGCCCGGGCTTTCTTACACAAACCACGGTATTCACGCAGGAACTTATGGCCAGTTTCGGGTTTGTGATATTGGTTTCTTTTTTACTGGATATCGGGGCACAGGTAAATACCTGGCGCATTCTCACGGTAAGTGAATTGCGTGCACAGGATCTTTCCAATAAATTATTACCGGGACTTGGCTACCTGATCGCTTTCCTGGTAGTGATGGGTGGCTTCACTTTTAATATCGCGAATATTGCCGGTTGCGGTTTAGGTGTGAATGTGTTGACAGGAATTTCTTTTCAATCCGGCGCCATCATCAGCTGTATTGCAGCGCTGCTTCTTTTCTGGATAAGGGAAATGGGAAAGATGCT
>JAQBNJ010000040.1 GCA_028288645.1 Sediminibacterium sp. | reverse complement strand
GGTGATTTCTACGCATCCGGCATGGACACAATAACCATTGACCGACGTGGTTATGAACCTATCCAGCCGATACTGAAACAAATCGATGGTATCAACGATCTGCCATCATTGCTCAAATTCGTAGCTGCTGAAATGAAGGCAGGGAACCGCTCTATTATCAGTTTCGGCATTTCGCCCGACGATAAAAACAGTAAGATCAATATTGCCCATGCTTATCAAACCGGGCTTGGCTTGCCAAACCGGGATTATTATTTTAAAACAGATCCGGCTACCCTTAGTATTCAGCAGGCTTATAAAAAATATCTCAGCAACCTGTTTACATTAACAGGAAGCGATTGGGCTACAGCCGAAAAAAATGCAACTATTGTTTACGACATTGAAAAACAAATTGCCGCATCACATAAAACAAATATTGAACTGAGAGATGTTAAAGCCAACTACAATAAAACAGCCATAGCCTCACTCAATCAAACACAGCCTAACCTGGGATGGTCAACACTGCTTGTAAACCTGGGTGCAAAGACCGACTCTATTGATGTGGGGCAACCCCCTTATTACGTTACATTAAATGAGTTGCTGGGATCCATTTCCATACATGACTGGAAGATCTATTTGAAAGCAGGCACCTTGAAAACCTACGCTGAAGCACTTAGCAAACCATTCACGGATGCTTCTTTTGAATTTTCAAAAGTATTGTCCGGGCAAACTATACAGAGATCGCGCAGGCAGATCATGACGCAAAATGTGGATGGTCTTTTGGGGCAGGCTTTAGGGCAACTGTATGTAAAAAGATATTTTAATGAGGAGGCAAAAAAACGTGTGCTTGCACTGGTGAATAACCTGCAGAAATCCTTCGAAAACAGGATCAACCATCTTGACTGGATGAGCGACAGTACCAAGAAAAAAGCAAAAGAAAAATTATATTCCATTACCAAAAAAATAGGATACCCTGATAAATGGCGGAATTACGACAAGGTACAGATCGAAAGAACCAAATACTTCGAAAACCTACTCGCACTCGGGAAGAATCAATACCAGTATCAACTGGCAAGATTAAATAAACCGGTTGACAGGACAGAATGGGGTACAACACCATCAACCGTTACCGCGTACTATAATCCTGCGTTTAATGAGATCGTTTTTCCTGCGGGCATCTTACAATTTCCCTATTTTGATTTTGCCGCAGATGATGCTATTAACTATGGCGGAATCGGGATGGTAATTGGCCATGAGATGACACATGCTTTTGATGACCAGGGTGCGCAATACGATAAAGAAGGCAACGTAAAGAACTGGTGGACAAAAGAGGATTACGACAAGTTCAAAGCAAAAACAAAAATGGTAATGGACCTGTACAGTTCATTCACGGTTCTGGATACTGTTCATGTTAAAGGCGCCCTGACCCTGGGTGAAAATACCGCAGACAATGGTGGCATTGCCATCGCCTACGATGCATTTAAAATGACAAAGCAGGGACAGGGTTCAACTAAGCTGGACGGTTTTACACCTGATCAACGTTTCTTTTTATCCATTGCCAGGATCTGGAGGGTGAAAACAAGGGATGCGTTTATGCTTACCTATGTAAACACCAATCCGCATTCGCCGGCCACCTGGCGTGTAAATGGCCCGTTGATGAGCTTTGCACCTTTTTATAAGGCATTTAATGTACAGCCAGGTGATAAAAATTATAAGCCCGAAGACCAAAGAATAAAGATCTGGTAGCATTGGTTATTCGGTATAAAAAACCACTCTATTGAATAGGGTGGTTTTTTATTAGGCATCAACACCCGTCAGATCGCTGATTTGTAGCTTATATCCTTTCCCATGTACATTTACTATTTGAATCGACTGATCATTTTCCAGTTTCTTTCTCAGTTTCGATATAAATACATCAAGACTCCTTCCAACGATCACACCTTCATCTTCCCAAATCTCTTTTTGTAGCCTGCTTCTTTCGATGATATCATTTGGAGAACCGGCGAAGATCCGAAGCAGTTTATTTTCTTTTGGAGTAAGTTCGGTTGTAACACCCAGGATCGTGAGCTGCCTGTTGATAGGATCAAATAACGTGTTGCCGATTTGAAAAGTATTGTTTTCAATATTACCGGTTTCCATCCTTTTCTTCCGGATCCTGAATGGACGCACAGCCAGTAATCCAATAAATGCTAAGGATAAACCACCTATCAGGTATCCTTTGGGCACAGCAATGATGGCTGAATGTTGAAATTTAATATTGACGAGATAACATCCCCTTGGTTGTTTTCGACCCGAACAGGGTATAATGTTATTCTGTTTATTTTCGAAAATGGCATAACCAAATAAAACCTCCTTGCCGGAACAGTTTACAACATTGACAATATAATCATCTGAAAGCTGATCTTTCTCCAGCGATCTCCTGATGATCTTAACAAGTGAATCTGTCTGAAAAGTAAATTCGTTTTCAAACCTTACCTGGTATTCATTTGCAGCAATCTCCTTTACCGGCAATACACGCGAGGTACTATCGCCTGAATGTAAAAGTATTTCATGACCAATATTTCTAAGCAGGATCTGTTGTTTGGCAAGGCTAAACGCTTCATTCCGCGTGAAACCAAAGGATACAAATATGATAGTGACGAGCAGCAAAAATGTAAGCCAAAACATATATCTGGCTTTTGCATCCGGTTGAGTTTTATAAGTGGCCATGGTTGTTTGCAATAATTTACAATGTTTACAATTTAATTTACACTATTAATGCGATAAAGCGTTGCTATGGCAGTAGGTTACGGATTCAAACTTTATAGACCATGACGTATAAACGCACAACCTTTTTACTGACACTTATGATGCTGCAAACGCTTGCCTACACGCAGCAACTTCAGCAAACCTACCAACTCGACAGTAAAAAAAGTAAAATTCTATGGAATACAGGCAAACTGATGGGTGGCCATAATGGTTATCTTCTTTTTAATTCCGGCCGTTTACAATATTCAGCCACCGGGGAGCCTTTGAACGGATCCTTCAACATGGATATGAATAGTATTCGCAGTACAGACAACCCGGAAGAAGCAAACAGGCAAAAGACAGACGCGAATTTGAGAAAGAAGGATTTTTTTGCCGCCGACCAGTACCCCGCTGCTGTTATGAACGTTAAAAAAATTACCCGCATCGGCTCT
>JAQBNJ010000368.1 GCA_028288645.1 Sediminibacterium sp. | reverse complement strand
TATTTTCACTTTGTTCTGGAACACCTGGATCAGGTTTTCTTCCATATGTTCACGCGTAGGTTTCAGGATCAGTTCACCTGCTTTGGTCAATCCTCCAAATAATATCAATGCCTCGGGGCTTGAGAACATCACAAAATTGGCAAGCGCCATTCCTAAGATCTTACCGGTATATTCAAATATTTCCTTCGCCAGTTCATCGCCTTCCATTGCGGCATCATATACTTTTTTAGAATCCAGTTCTTCTTTTGGAATACCTCTTAACAGGCTCGGTGTTTCATCTCTTTCCAATAATTCAATGGCTGTTAACCGAACGCCTGTTGCCGATGCATAGCTTTCCAGCGAACCTTTTTTACCGGTACCATCATGCATGCGCCCATCAGGTATGATGATGGTATGGCCCAGTTCACCTGCAAAGCCATCATGCCCGTAAATTAATTTTCCATTGGCAACGATACCACTTCCCACACCTGTTCCCAAAGTGATCATGATAAAATCTTTCATCCCCTGCGCAGCGCCATACATCATTTCACCAAGGGCTGCTGCGTTGGCATCATTCGTTAATACCACGGGCAACTTAAATTGATCTTCCACCATCTTTGCCAGCGGCAGAATTCCTTTCCAGGGAAGATTGGGCGCATATTCAACCGTACCGGTATAATAGTTTCCATTGGGTGCTCCGAGACCGATCCCTTTCATCCGGCCAATACCACCGGCCTGTTCAATTAACGGAACAAGATTATTGTGTAACTCGTCAATAAAACTTTCTACATCCTTGTGTTTTCGGGTCGACATTTCACTGGAGTAAAGCAGGTTGCCGAGCCTGTCAACGATGCCGAATTTCGTACCCGTACCGCCAATATCAATACCGATGGCTAATTGTTCCATGCTGGGTTTTGCTTTTGCCATGATGTTATCGTTTTGTTGTCAACCATTGCCAGATCGATCAGTTAAAAAATTAATGCCCGCTGCTTACCTGTTCGTCAAAGTCTATCCCCTGTGCTTTTAATACGCCCTTTAATTTCAGGGCAAGTACCGCAAGAAATGCAAAACAAACTGCAGCTAGAATATAGGAGTTATGCATGTTCACAGAATCGCCGATAGCACCCTGCAGTGGTGGTATTACTGCGCCTCCCAGGATCATCATAATTAAAAATGCGGAACCCTGGCTGGTGTATTTTCCCAATCCACCTACACCTAAAGAAAAAATACATGGCCACATCACAGAACAGAATAATCCGCCAGCGATAAATGCATACACGGATATAATGCCATTGGTAAACACACCGATCAGCATCGCAATGGTTGCCAGTACAGAAACGGTTACCAATGTTTTTACAGGTTTTTCCTGGCCATAGAAAAAAGCAACGATCGCAACTGCTATCCATGCAGCATATCCATACAGGTCAGAAATATCATTGCCTTTTAATTTATTTACGCTGAGTACAACAGCAAAAGCAATAAAAGGAACGATCACCATCATCACTTTCTTTAAAACGCCTTTCAGGTTGAACACACTGATGGCCCCTGTCCACCTGCCTATCATCAAGCTACCCCAATACAAGGAGATATAGGAGGAGATCTTACTTTCATCCAGGCCTGCTTCGGTAATATAACCAGGTGTTTTCAGCAATGCACCAAAATTATTATCAATGGTAACTTCCACTCCCACGTATACAAAGATCCCGATCATGCCGTAGATCAACTGTTGATATTTCATGGCTCCCCAGCCATCATTATTCTTAACGGCCATATTATTGGAAAAGAAAAGAACACCTACTACAGATACAAGCGTCAGGATCAGCAGGGTAAGTTTGGGAACTTCTGTGATCTGTCCTACCACAATGATCGCCCCGATCAATAATGTCATAATTAATAAAGACGATGAAGCTTTATTGGCTTTTTCAAATTTCTCGTCATTCTTCCCGTCAGGTAATTTTGATAAGGCAAAGAAGATGGCCACGGCAGCAAATACGCTGGCAACGATCATATACAATACGTTGATGTTGGTAACAGTTACTACCACATCTTTATCTGTAGGTGCGCCGAATAAAAAATAACTTACGATCAATGGGCCGAGCGTAGTTCCTATTGAATTAACACTGCCTCCAAGGTTAAGCCTGTGTGAGCCGGTGGCCGGATCTCCCAATGAAATGGCAAAGGGTTGTGCCGCGGTCTGCTGCAGCGAAAAACCAAGCGCCACCACAAAGAAAGAAGCAAGCAATGCAGGAAAAGAATTTGCATTGGCTGATGGAATGATCAGTAATGCTCCCACAACCGATATCAGTAATCCATAAATGATCCCTTTTTTATAACCGATCTTGTTCAGGATATCATAACCCAATACATTGGAACAGATGAACAACACCAATGACCCGATAAAATAGGCCCCGTAAAATGCAGAGCCGATCAATTGAGATTGAAACTGGTTGAGGTTAAAATGGGTTTTACAGAAAGGAATAAAGATGCTGTTGGAGGCAGCAATAAATCCCCAGAAAAAAAAGACCATTACAAGAGTGGCCAGTGCGCCGGTATTAGTGGCTGTTTTTGGTTGGTTCATAACAAGCGTTGGTTTATAGTGTGGGGTGTAAAATAAAGAGAATTTAATAAGGTAAAAATTTTAAAAACAGAATTTGTAAGAATGATTTAAGTTACTAACTTGAAAAACAAATTTTTCAAAAGGAACTTGATGGAGATCATTCATGTGAGCGCCGAGTGCTATCCCGTTGCTAAAGCCGGTGGTTTGGGTGATGTGGTGGGCGCTTTGCCCAAATACCAATGCCAGGCAGGGCATATTGCCAAAGTGATCATGCCTATGTACCGCACCAAGTTCCTGTATGAGAACGAATGGACCGTTGATTTTAAAGGCTCAGCCAACCTGGGCAACTGGTT
>JAQBNJ010000349.1 GCA_028288645.1 Sediminibacterium sp. | reverse complement strand
GGAAATACAATTGCCTGTTCCGTTCCATCACGTAATTCAGGTAATGATTTTACGATCTGCGGTATCACATCACCCGCGCGTTCTATCAAAACACTATCGCCGATCTTCAGGTCCTTCTCTTTAATATATTCTTCGTTATGAACGGAAATGCTGGAAACCGTTACGCCGCCGAGATACACAGGATCCAGTTTTGCTACCGGTGTTACTGCACCTGTTCTTCCAACCTGGAACTCTATCGCTCTTAATTTAGTAGTGGCCTGCCTTGCTTTGAATTTAAACGCGATGGCCCAGCGCGGGTGGTGCGAGGTCATGCCTAATTTTTCCTGCAATGCCAGGTCGTCCACTTTCACCACCATGCCATCGATCTCGTAGGGAAGATCATCGCGGCCCGCTTCAAAATCAAGACAATAATCTATCACGGGCTGAATACCTTTTACTACACGTTTTTCTTTTTCGGGGGAACGGAAGCCGAGATCCCATAACATTTTTAATGACCCGCTATGTGATGAGAGGATGCTGGATGAAGGATGCTGGTTGACCGCTTTGCTGCCGTCCGTCGTCTGCCATCTGTCATCTTTCAAAAAATAACTTACATGATACAGGAAAGCATCCAATCCTCTTCTCCCAACTTCCTTCGGATCTTTCATGCGTAAACTTCCTGATGCGGCATTGCGTGGATTGGCAAGTGGCGTAAGGTCCTGCCCGGCTAACCATGTATTGTATCTGTCAAAAGATTGTTTGCTCATGATCACTTCTCCGCGGATCTCTATCTGCTGGATACCGTATTTTGAAAAAGCTGCTGTTAGCGGTAACGACTTTACCTGTTTGATATTTGTGGTAATATCCTCGCCTTCCACACCATCACCGCGTGTGGCAGCGCGTACGAGTTGATCATCTTCATAGATCAAAGAAATACTGGCGCCATCGAATTTGGGTTCGATGCAATATTCGATCGTTTCCAGTCCGCTTAGTTCGCGTGCTTTCCTGTCAAAATCCAGTAGGTCCTCTGCATTGTAACTATTATCCAAGCTCAGCATCGGCACCAGGTGTTGTACCGTTACAAATCCCTGGTTCAGGCTGCTGCCCACACGTTGTGTGGGAGAATCGGGTGTTACCAGTTCGGGATGTGCCGTTTCGGTTCTTTCCAGTAATTTATACAATTGATCATACTCGGTATCTGTGATCAGTGCATCGCTCATCACATAGTACCTGTATTCATGGAAGCGAAGCAGGTCCTTTAATCCGCCGATCTCTTTGGGGGTAACCAGGTCTTTTTTTGCAGAGATCAGCGCTAAGGACCGTTCCAGTAACTGCTTTGTCTGTTCATTAGTATGCATAGGCCTGTATTGGCGGATAAAGTTAAGTCCTTACCGTATCAAAGAGAAACTGTACGGAAAATTATGCACCTGATTCCTAAACTTTGTATCTTGTTCCCGCCGAAGAAAACAGGGATCTTATGCCCTGTTCTTTATTTAACGAACTTTCATGACGAAAAAGAATACTGAACCGGTTGCACATGAGGCAGAGCTGATCAAAGACGCTGCTGCACTTGTACAATCTTATCCAACGGTACCGCTAACAGTCGACTGCGCCATCTTTGGTTTTGAAGAAAATAAGCTGAAAGTGCTTTTGATCAAAAGTGACCTGGAGATCTTTACAGGCAAACTTTCCCTGCTGGGTGATTTTGTAAATGATAATGAAGAACTGGACGATGCTGCCTACCGGATCTTAAAAGAAAGAACGGGTATGAACGATGTGTTTCTCGACCAGGTGCGTGCATTCGGCCATCCCGGCCGTCACCCGGGAGGAAGGGTTATTACGGTGGCTTATTGTTCGTTACTCAACATCAATCACCACGAGTTAAAGATCCACGATCATGACCTGCACTGGCACACGGTTTCTACTTTAAAAGAGATGGCATTTGATCACAAGGAAATTGTAGATGCCTGTTATAGCTGGTTACAGAAAAGAATACAGGAACATCCGTTAGGATTTAATTTATTACCCGATAAATTTTCGCTGCGCGAGCTGCAGAACCTGTATGAGGCCATATTAGGCATCACCCTTGACCGCCGCAATTTCCGCAAAAAATTTGCTTCTATGGACCTGCTGATAGATATCGAAGAAATGGAGCAGGACGTGCCACACCGTCCGGGTAAATTATACAAATTCAATTTTGAGAAGTATGAGAAGAGTAAGCGGAAATGGGTGGGGATAGATTTTTAGCGCGCCATGAATTGAGAAGACATGTAAATTAGTTTTTCACGCAAAGCCGCCAAGGAGCAAAGCCGCAAAGAAAAACCTGCGCAGCCATCCAATTCTTTCAGCGGGCAAAAAGCTCATGGCTCACCGCTCATAGCTCACGATTGTGGGCACAGGATCGCGGCAAGGTTATTGAATTATTAAAATACCCGCAGATTCAGTTACATTTACAAACAGCGCAGCCGGCATCGTTCCGGAAGATCTTTATCACATTATCAAATCATCACATTATCACATTCCCATATGCTACATTCAATGACAGGTTACGGACGCGCAGAGCAAACACTGGCAGATAAAACCTACCTGGTAGAAGTGCGTTCGCTCAATGGAAAACAATTTGACCTGCGGTTAAATATACCTGCATTGCTCAAGCCATTTGAGTTTGAAGTGCGCAATGCACTTAATGAAGGATTGCAAAGGGGAAGCGTGGAATGTAATATCAATATCAAACAAAATGGTGCAAGCAAACCGGTGTCTATCAATACCGATCTTGCGAAAGCCTATTTTGAACCGGTTGCGCAATTGGCCGCTGAGCTGAACCTGCAAACAGGCGATATACTTAGTACGATTTTAAAATTGCCGGATGTGATCACACCTTCAACAGAAATGCTAAACGATGAAGAATGGAAATTTTTTGAGAAAGTATTGAAAGAAGCGATCGCTCAACTGAATGAACACCGTATAGACGAAGGCAGGTCCATAGAATCAGATCTTGTTTTACGCATTAATAATATTGAAGCGCTGCAAAAAGAAGTGGCCGAACTGGAGCCTTTGCGCAGGACCAAGATCAAAGAAGGATTGTTAAAAGTGCTGGATGAAAATGTGGGCAAAGAAAGTTACGATGCCAACCGTCTTGAACAGGAACTGATCTACTATATTGAAAAGATCGACATCAGTGAGGAGCAGGTGCGTTTAAAGAACCACTGCGATTATTTCCGTTCCATACTGGCTGAAAAAGAACCGAGCAAGGGCAAGAAATTATCTTTCATCCTCCAGGAATTTGGCCGTGAGATCAACACAACCGGTTCCAAAGCATACGATTCTACCATACAGAAATGTGTGATATTGATGAAAGATGAGTTGGAGAAGGCGAAGGAGCAGATTCTGAATGTATTATAGCTTTTAGGTGTTAGCCATTAGCCGTTAGCGATCAAAACCTGAGTTAACCTGCTTGCCGACCGACATATTTGCGTGGCCTATGATAAAACAGCACGTGTGGCTAATGGCTAAAAGCTAACAGCTTCTCTCTATCTTTGCGATAAATCTTCAGAGTTGAAAAAAATTTCAGGCATTATCTGTTTGTGCTTTCTGCTTGCGGGCTGCGATACATTGGATGTATTTGAACAATCCGTTTCCTTTCCAGGCCATGAATGGAAAACCGGTAACAAACCCAACTTTACATTTACGATAGAAGATACTGCTTCGGCCTATCATATTTTTGTGATCTTCAGGCATGAAGATTCTTATCATTTCAATAATGTATGGCTTAATATTTCTACACAGGCCCCGCGGGATACAGTGAAAACACAACTCATCAATATTCCTTTGGCTGATAATAAAAAAGGCTGGCTGGGTGCAGGTATGGATGATGTGTATGATCACCGCGCACGCATTACACGCGCACCGCTTAAACTAAAAAAAGGAAACTATACATTTATCCTGCAACAGAATATGCGCGAAGAACCGCTGCAATTTGTACTCAACGCAGGCATCCGGGTTGAAAAAGTAAAACCATGAGCTCCTTATCAAAACCACCCAGGCTTGTAGTGGTGTCACTTGTTTACTGGGTGTTGCTTATCTATATGGTTTCCGCGCTTTCCTGGTGGTTCATCGCATTGGACAAACAGAACCGGGATATTACCAATATCAGGTTGAATGAATTAAAAAAAGACGACCCCGCTTATTTTACCAACAGCCTTAAAATAGAAGAAGCAAAAAAAAGAAAGACCGCACAATACATCGGCGAGGGTACCATCTTTCTTGCTTTGATATTGGTTGGGGCCGTATATGTTTACCGCGCTACAAGGCGGCAATTGAGAATGTCGCAGCAACAGCAGAATTTTATGATGGCCATCACGCATGAACTAAAAACACCTATCGCAGTGGCGCAACTTAACCTGGAGACGCTGCAAAAAAGAAAATTAGATGAGGATACGCAACAGAAACTCATCAGTAATACGTTGCAGGAGGCCAACCGTTTAAATACACTTTGTAATAACATACTCTT
The DNA here is from genome assembly GCA_028288645.1 of Sediminibacterium sp. Classification (GTDB taxonomy): domain Bacteria; phylum Bacteroidota; class Bacteroidia; order Chitinophagales; family Chitinophagaceae; genus Sediminibacterium. The sequence continues at coordinate 488 of JAQBNJ010000349.1, read as the reverse complement.
CGCCTCGCAATTGGATGCAGGCGCCTATCATGCCAATAAAGAAGAGGTCAATTTTACCGACCTGGTTGAAGGTTGTGTTGACGATTGCAAGAACCGTTTCCCGCATCGTATGATCGTGGAAGATATTTCAGAAAGCATCTACCTGGTGGGTGAAACACTGCTTTTGCAGATGCTGGTAAACAACCTGCTTGATAATGCCTTGAAATATTCCCGCAAAGAATCGCCGGTTACGATCACATTGAAAGAGGCAGATCAAAAGATAAAACTTACAGTCAGCGATGAAGGGTTTGGCGTACCAGATAGCGAAAAGAAAAAAATATTCGACAAGTTTTACCGCAGCGGCGATGAGAATACCCGGAAGGCAAAAGGCACCGGCTTAGGACTATACCTGTGTAAGAAGATCGCAGAAAGCCACAATGGATACATTTCTGTGACAGATAATTACCCCGCGGGCAGTAGCTTTGCGGTATCATTTCCCGTAGCATGAA
>JAQBNJ010000331.1 GCA_028288645.1 Sediminibacterium sp. | reverse complement strand
CATACTTAGTTTCAACTTCTTTACGCTGATTATCTATTACCTGATAAGTATAGGGAGACAACTCTTTATTTTCTCCAATTGAAGTTTTAATAACAAGCTCTTTATTTTTTATTGAAAGCCCATCAGCTCCTTTATATTGTAAAGCGATCTTATTAATATCGCCACCGGGGCGAACGATAATATCATATTTTAATCTTGTACCTCCATCTGAATAATAACGTACATCAATATTGGGATAAATATTTTTATAAGTGACACCCTGGTAAGTACGGCAATTGCTGGCCCATTTGGTAGAATCATTGCCGATAAAATAATTGGAAACGGTATTCTGTGGTTTGTCGGGAAGGATCTGCGGGTCCTTATTGGCATTGAGAAAACGCATTTCATAGATATGCCCACGCAAAGGAATTACCCCGCTGTTGTCACTATCTACACCACCCGGAAGCGGTACGGAAACCGGTTTAGCGATACTGCTTAGTGATCTTGTTTCGGTAGCAGTAACCCCATGATGCATGTATTCGCCAACACGGTTCAGATCCTCTTTATTATATAGCAATACTTTGTATCCCGTTGCCTCTAAAAGGAACGATCCGCTACTGATATCACCTTTAAATTTCACCTGTTTATCCCACTGCCCTTTGTTCTCTATAAATTCAAGATAGTTTTGCGAAAAGGCATTCGTATACACCAGAATCAACACAGCAACCCTTACTATTGTTTTAAACACTGCCAAACTACTTTTTTTAAAAGGTACGAATTATATACGTTTCTTTCACCTGTATAGCTCTTCTTGTTTGCCCGGGAAGGAGGATTGGTCATCGTGAGGCGTGAATCGCCAGTCATGAGCAGACTCACGATTCACATTTCACCATTTACGTTCAGTCTCACGAAATTTTCCCCCAACCATTCTTGCGTTTTTGCGAATGCAGAAAAACTTTTAACTGCAAATTCTTTGCCAGCCCCAGCTCCACATCTTCACTCACAATCCGTTCAGCTTCAGTCCTGGCAAGCTCCAGCAACGCCTTGTCATTAACAATGCTCGCTATCTTAAAGTTCAGTGCACCGCTTTGGCGGGTTCCTTCAATATCACCGGGACCCCGGATCTCGAGGTCCTTTTCGGCGATCTTAAATCCATCATTGGTAGCGCACATTATCTTGATACGTTCCCTTGCTTCTTTGCTGGCTTTGACCCCCGTTAATAATATGCAAAAACTTTTTTCTGTACCCCTTCCTACCCTTCCACGTAACTGGTGGAGCTGCGATAACCCGAATTTTTCAGCGCTTTCGATCACCATTACAGAAGCGTTTGGAACATTTACGCCAACTTCAATCACCGTGGTGCTTACCATGATCTGCGTATCGCCGCTTACAAACCTTTGCATATTGGTTTCCTTCTGCACCCCCGGCTGCCTGCCATGCACCATGCTGATATGGAACTTTGGTTCAGGAAAAAAACTTTTTACCTGTTCATATCCCTGCATCAGGTCCTCATAGCTTAGCTTCAAACTTTCTTCTATCAGGGGATAGATAAAATATACCTGCCTGCCTTTATCTATCTCCGTTCTTGCAAAATCCATCACACTTGCCCTTGCGGTCTCATAACGGTGAACCGTAGTAACCGGTTGCCTGCCCGGCGGCAGTTCATCCATAACACTATAATCCAGGTCGCCATAAGCGGTCATGGCTAAGGTGCGTGGGATGGGTGTTGCCGTCATCACCAATACATGTGGCGGAACGGTTGCCTTCTCCCATAACCTGGCGCGTTGTGCTACGCCAAAACGGTGTTGCTCATCCACGATCACCAACCCGAGGTTTTTGAACTGAACCGAATCTTCTATCACTGCGTGTGTACCTACTACAAAATGTATCGTGTCTTCCAGTAATCCTTTTAAAATTCTTTTCCGCTCTTTTGCTTTGGTGCTGCCGGTAAGCAAGGCAATTTCTACCGGCATTTCCTTGAGCAATTCACTGAGGCCGGTATAATGTTGCTGCGCAAGAATTTCTGTTGGCGCCATCAAACAACTCTGGTAGCCGTTATCTGCCGCCAGCAACATACTTAAGAGCGCAACGATGGTCTTGCCGCTGCCCACATCTCCCTGTAATAAACGGTTCATCTGGTGGCCACGACCGGTATCGGCACGGATCTCTTTGAGCACTCTTTTCTGCGCGCCTGTTAATTCAAAAGGAAGGTATTTTGCATAGAGTGTATTAAAAAGATCGCCCACTTTTTCAAACACCACTCCCCTGCTAACTTTATGGCGCTGCAGGCGTACGAGTTGCAGCCTTATCTGCGCAATAAACAATTCTTCGAATTTGATCCGCCGGATTGATTGTTCCGATAATTGTACAGAAGCTGGAAAATGAATATTCCTGTACGCTTCAAACCGGTTCATCAATTTCAGTTTCTCTAATACTTCAGACGGAATATTTTCAGGGATATCTTTTGGTTGCAATAAACTAAATAATGTATACGTGAACTTACCCAGTTGTCTTCCGTTAAATCCGCGTGCTTTTAATTTTTCGGTGGTGGGATAAACAGGCTCCAGGAAATTTTTCCCGTCAGCATTGGCACGCACATAAGGTTCTATTTCGGGATGAACGATCTGGGGTTTACCATTAAAGAAACCCGTTTTTCCAAATACAAGATAATCGCTTCCCACATGCAGGCTCTTTACCACCCAGGTGATCCCCTGGAACCACGCAAGTTCTATGATACCTGTCCTGTCGCGCAGTTGCGCTACTAATCGTTTCCCCCGTCCTTCACCCACCGTTTCATAATTCAATAAAGTACCTGCGATCTGTATATAATCGGTTTGCGGATTGATCTCGCTGATGCTATTCACTTTGGTCTTATCAATATGCCTGTGCGGAAAATGTTCCAGGAGGTCGCCGAAAGTAAAGATCTCCAGTTCTGTCTTCAACATATCCGCACGAAGTGGCCCCACACCTTTCAGGTATTCGATAGGAGTAAGTAATATGGACGCGAGTTCGGACAATTAAATAATCAGCAGATTACGGATTGGCGAATTAACGAATTAAATCATTGCCTTTTTATGCGGTAAACCGCAAAACGAAGTAATTGATGAATTGCGAACTGATGAATTGCAAATTTTCCACAAATATATTTTTTGAGACGCTCAACCCCAAACCCCAAACACCAAACTCCAAACTATCCTATCTTCGCCCCCATGGAAAAAGAGGTTGTTTTGAGTGGTATTCGCCCTACCGGGTTCCTGCACCTGGGTAATTATTTTGGCGCCATGCGAAATTATGTTCGTATGCAGGATGACTATAACTGTTATTTTTTTGTTGCCAACTGGCATAGCCTCACCACGCACCCCGATACTAAGGAACTGCACACCAGTGTAAACAGGGTGATCGCGGAAAATATTGCCTGCGGCCTTGATCCAGAAAAAGTAGCGTTGTATGTGCAGAGCGATGTTCCTGAAATTGCTTAATTATATCTCTACCTGAACAGGCTTGCTTACAAGGGTGAGCTTGAAAAAACGGTTACTTTTAAAGAGAAAGTGAGAGCTCAGCCCGATAATTCAAATGCCGGGTTGCTTACGTATCCTGTATTGCAGGCTGCTGATATCCTGATCCACCGCGCGGTAAAAGTACCCGTGGGCAAGGACCAGGAACAACATCTTGAAATGGCGCGGAATTTTGCAGAACGGTTCAATTATCGTTATGGGGATGTGCTGCCCTTACCTTATGCATTTAACTATGGCGGCGACCTCGTTAAGATCATGAGCCTGGATGGCGCAGGCAAAATGAGCAAGAGCGAGAACCAGATGGTCACACTTTACCTGGCGGATGATGATGAGAGCATCCGTAAAAAGATCATGAAGGCGAAGACCGACCAGGGACCGGATCAACCAAACTCAGACAAACCCGTTTATATCCAGAATCTTTTCACTTTAATGGGATTGGTAAGTTCACCTGGCACCGTAAAGAAGTTTGAAGACGATTTTAATGCCAGCAGCGCCGGAAACTGCATCATCCGCTATGGCGATATGAAAAAACAACTGGCGGAGGATATGGCCAGGTTCATTCAACCCATACGCGAAAAAGCGGCCGATATCCAGAATAACACGGAGCTATTGGCTAAGATCATCCGCCAGGGGGCAGATAAGGCAAGAGCGAGCGCTTCGGAAACCCTGAAA
>JAQBNJ010000034.1 GCA_028288645.1 Sediminibacterium sp. | reverse complement strand
ATTTTATTGCACAAAAAGGCACCAAGGCACGGTTTACATTATTAGTGTACAGGAAACACTAAATATTACATGATTGATTATTGCCCTTCTTTATTCAGGAAATATAACTGGCTGATCACATTGTTTTTTTCAGTGGCAGCGAGATCAGCAACCTGCTTACATAACGCATCACATTCAAGTGCTGCTTTTTCATGATCTATATTGCCTGTTTTGATCAACTGCTCCAGTTCTATCTGGCGTTTTAATATTTCAGCAGATAAGAATGAGTTGGCGATGGTTCTTGCCATTAAAAATTCCATCACATGCGCAAAGTTGAGGTCATACCCTTTGCCGTCTTTCAGCAGTTGTTCTATGTCAGGATCTTTCATGGCTGATGTTTTACAGTCCCAGTTTCTTTTTATCTTTTTTGCTTAGCTCGGTCGCAATAATTTCTTTGGGGTGTGCGGCAATGTATTGTTTATTAATCTCAAGCCTTGCCGGAGAGTCCGCCCTGTCTGCCTGATCCAGGTAAAATGCAGTTGATATATAGGTATATGCATTTGGCAGTTTTTCCGCGTTGCTGTTTGCATTATCCACCAAAATTTTTTTCTCGTCTAAATAATACACAGAAAAGAAGACATGATATTTTTCACTCTCTTTATTAAAAACAGCAAGGGGCTGGCCCGGTACAACATAATCACCTGCGGCAACCAATAATTGTATTGGTGACACGATAGAATAATTTGCCAATGTACCATCCTTCTGTTGAATGGAGATGCGGTTACGGTCGCGCTTGTACCATTCGGTTCCTTTTTCACCCTCTTTGATCTCGTCTGAACAATCATAGATGGTACCGGCACGGCTGGCACAGATAGTATCTCCCAGTTTATAAACAAACCCGATAGCGCTGAAATTATCCTGTGATTTTTGACCGAGCCTGTCTCCGATATAACTTACACGTGAAATGCGTAAACGGTTACCTGGTGAACCTGGTAACAGGTATACGAAATTGCTGTCGGGTACCCTTCGTACAGTTATACCTGGATAATAGGTGTACTTATAATTCAAGGCGTACGTCGATGCAGATTTTATCGGTGTTAATTTGGCTATCTCCCTTCTTCCCTTGAATATAGTTGTCAGGCCTATTTCTGTATTTCCTGATCGATAAGTGCTCATCAACGAACAGGTAAATCCACTAAATTCGGTAAACGTAATTTTTAAAGTATATTCTCCTGAGATCTGGGCATCGGCATAAATGCTGACGGAATTGTCGGAGTTTCTTTCAGTGCTGCATGTGACCAATAAGCGCTGGCCGGATCCGTAAAATACAGACAGTACAAAAAACAAGAGTAAGGTTTGGCGTTTCATACGTGAAGATTTAACAGACGATATGCAGTAACAAGTATACATAAAATAGCTTATATATCTTCAGTCTCCAGTTATTTACAGTCCCAGTTTCTTTTTATCTTTTTTGCTCATCTCTGCACCGATGATCTCCTTTGGTTGTTCAGCCGTATATTTTTTACCAGGTTCCAGGTGATCTGTTGTGATCTCAGTGGTAGCGAAAGTAACCGGTACATACCTGTAGAAACTAGGCTTAGGTGTATTATCGTTGATGTAATTGACCGCTGCTTTCCTTTCATCAAGATAAGCAACCGAAAACAACACATGGTATTTATCACTTTCCTTGTTGAATACGGCCAGGGGCTGACCCGGAATAACTTCATCTCCGGAATTCACTAATATTTGTATCGGCGCAAGCATCGTATAATGTGCCAGTGTGCCGTCTTTGTGCTGGATGAAGATCCTGTTTCTTTCTTTTGCGTAGAGATTATTGTCTTTTTCGCCTACGGTTATCTCATCATTAAAATCGTAGACAATACCTGCGCGGGCGGCGCAGATGGTATCGCCTGCTTTATAAATAAAATCTACCGCGCCAAAATCGTCTGGTGGTTTTTTGCCGGTAAATTCCTGTAGCGAACTCACTTTCAAAATGCGTAAAGAAACACCGTTGCTGGCTGGTAACAGATAAGTAAAACTTGTATCAGGCGATCTATGTAAAACGGGGCCGGGATAAATAGCATACTTGAAATGCATGGCATGCCTGACGGCAGATTTCATGGGCGTTAATTTGAGTATCTCTGTGTATCCCCTGCGCACCGGTATCAGCGCTACATTTGAAATGATATTCACGGTTGAATTAAAACCCTCCAGGTCTATAAAAGTAAGTTTAGCCGTGTATTCACCGGTTACCTGGCAATCGGCATAAATGCTGATGGTATTATCGGGATTCTTTTCGCTTTTGCAGGTGATCAGTTTGTTCTGGCCGAAACAGGGGGCAGCCGTCAGCAACAAAAGAAAGCGGAGCAGGTTCTGGTGTCTCATGGTAAGTGTTTAACCGGAAAGATTTTCCCTGAACAAGTATACGCTGAATTTTATAATATGCAATCCTGCCTGGGATACTTTCGGTCAAAAACACATTGCGGACAGGTGAAACAGGGCGACGAAAACCTGATCATACGCTAATGCAAACCGCTATCCCAATATTTTAGAAACAAGATCGGAATGCAGGCTGATATGCATAAAAGCGGCCAGCCCTAAAATAATTCCCAATAAACTGATCCCCGCTGCAAAATACAGGAGCCATTTTTTTTGCGTGAGCGCGGTTATTCCAAACATGGCGATAGCGATAGAAAGGAACGCATCTGTCATATCAAACTGGTCGTCTAAAACATTGATGTCCTCATACTCTTTCTGGTATCCCTCAGCCTGTTTTTTTATTTCTGCTTTTTCTTTTTCATACCGCGCAATCTGCTCCTTGTATTTTTTGATCATTGCAGAATTATCTGCACCCTTCTGTAGTTCTATGATATCCAGTGAATTCTCCGCAATAGATTCCTTGGTACTTTTTGCCTGGAAATAGGACCATGCATCTATACTATGTGCCTGCGCCTGCGACATAGCCTGTACTATGTTTCCATCTTTCACATTGCAAAGGGCCATGAATGTGGCGGTAAGGGCAACCAATACAGCTACTGTTGCATTGATCTTATTTCTACTGCCCTGTTCTACACTTTCCTGTATAGTTTCGCTGATATCTGTCATCTTTTTTTAGTAAAAATAAGACAGATAAAAATATCATGGAGGTAAGAAATGGTGTTGTAAAAAAAGTTAACTGAATTTTTATGGAATTTGTAACGTGTTGTGCTATCTAAATTCTCTGTGAAACTCCGTGTTCTCCGTGCCTCTGTGGTGAAAAAAATTTTAATACACGATGATTCCATCGAAGCGAAGGCTTTACCACAGAGCCACAGCGAACACGGAGTTTCACAGAGGAACACCACTTCTCTGCAGATCTTTTCAATAGGTCAACACCTTACTTGTAATCAACTATGTTCAGTTTCTCCGAACAGAAATCCATTTCCAGGGCATCGTTGCTGCTAACGATGATGAGTTTGTTAAGGCAATACTTATCGATCAATGAATGGTATAATTCATAACCCGGTTTATCTAAATTGGTGCAGGGCTCATCCAACAATAATACCGGTACATCAGAAAATACAGCCTGCGCCAGTTTGAGCCGCTGTTTCATACCGCTGCTGAAATACCGTACCTGTTTATCCATTGCGTTTTCCAAACCGATCTCTGCCAGGATAGTTTCAACCGAAACTGAGGAAAGTAATGATTTAAATTGCCCGTGAAAATGCAGGAACTCCCGCGCCGTCATTTCTTCGATCAATTCAAGATATGGCGCGGCGATAGAAATGTATTGATAGAGATTTTCAGGTTCAATAGCTGGTGAGCCCGGTTCATCGCTGTATTCCAGTTTTCCCTCACTCAAATGAAGGCTTCCCGCGATGGCTTGCAGTAAAGTGCTTTTGCCACTTCCGTTCGGGCCGGTGATAGCGTACGATTTACCACCTTCAAAATTATAATTGACATGACGGAAGATCCAGTCGCGGTTAAAACGTTTACCGATATCTGATAGTGAAACAACCATTAGTCTTCTTCTGTTGCTCCCTTAATAAACCGTTTAATGATTCCTCTTCCACTCTCCCTGATAAAAGTTACGATCTCATCTCTTTCATCAGTAGCAGGTAATTCTTCTTCTATGAACTCAAGCGCCTGTGAAGTATTAAAACCTTTATTGTAGATGGTTCTGTATACATCAAGAATGCCGTTGATCTGTTGCAAGGGAAACCCCCTGCGTTTTAATCCAACACTATTCACGCCGCCATAACTTAATGGATTGCGTACGGCTTTGATATAAGGAGGAACATCTTTACTTACCAGGCTTCCTCCTGCGATAAATGTGTGCTGGCCAATATTTACAAATTGATGCACAGCACTTACGCCACCTACTACGGCCCAATCGCCCATGGTTACATGGCCCGCTACCTGCACGCTGTTACTCATGATGCAATGGTTGCCAATATTACAATCGTGAGCGATATGGCTGTACGCCATGATCAAACAGCTGCTGCCTACTTTTGTCCTGCCCCTGTCTTCT
>JAQBNJ010000309.1 GCA_028288645.1 Sediminibacterium sp. | reverse complement strand
ATGCGACGAGGTCCTCATTGATATTTACTTCCCGCACGAGCTTTTGCAATTCCTGTATCTCAGCCGCATTCAATATCGGTTGTATCGAGACTTTCTTACTTCCTGTAGTACTGCTCAAAACTTCTATCTCCTCTTTTGCTGATGGATAATCGATCTTTACATAAAGCAGGAACCTGTCTAATTGTGCTTCCGGTAAAGGATAGGTACCTGCCTGCTCGATAGGGTTTTGCGTTGCAAGAATAAAGAAGGGCCTATCCAAAGGATAAGTTTGCCCGCCATAAGTCACTTCAAATTCCTGCATGGCTTCCAGTAGAGCTGATTGTGTTTTAGGCGGAGTACGGTTGATCTCATCCGCAAGTATAATATTTGCGAATAACGGGCCCTTGTTGAATTTGAAAAAACGTTTGCCGGTTGCGTGGTCCTCTTCCAGTATTTCTGTGCCGATAATATCTGTTGGCATCAGGTCTGGTGTAAACTGAATTCTGCGGAAAGATAAATGCAGCGCCTGCGACATGGTTTTCACCATCAGGGTCTTTGCCAAACCCGGCACACCTTCCAACAGGCAATGCCCCCCCGCCATTAACGCAACTATTATTTCATCGAGAACAATATCCTGCCCAACAATTATTTTCTGGATCTCATTTTTTAATTGTGATAATTTAACCAGCAAATCCTTAATCTTATTTTCTGTCGTCTCCAAAGCATTAATTTTATGATAGATATACAATTTATTGCATGGCTTGGAAATTAGAGAAAAATCGCGGAATAATAACGCGAATTAGAACGAATTACACGAATGGGTGAATATGATCATCATTTATGCTTATGTTCCGGCTCAATTCGTTTTAATTCGCGAAATTCGTGTCACAAATGTTTAAGCCAAAGTTCACCTTTACAAGATTACGTTACCGTTCCGGCGATTGGGATACTGACCAGCGCATGCCGGCGAATGTGTTGAATTCATTGGTTGAGTACACGACCATCCCCATCAATACGCAGGAAAAAGTGATTGATCTTGGAAGCAACGATATTTTTAATGCACCATTCTGTTATCTCAGCGGGCATAAACTAGTGCAGTTCGATACACAGGAAGCGGCTAATTTTAAGAAGTACGTGCAGAACGGCGGTTTTGTTTTTGTGGATGATTGCAATCATGATATCGATGGACTTTTTGCTAAATCTTTTGAAGCTCAAATGCAATCATTGTTTGGCGCCAGCGCTTTAAAAAAAATTCCGAACAACCATGAACTCTACAACTGCTTTTTCAAATTTGAGAAAGGCCCGCCCAACACCGGTTTCGAATTGAATGGATGGGGTGATGACCTGATCCACGACTATCTAAAAGCAATAGAGATCAACGGCAGGATTGGGGTACTCTATAGTAATAAAGATTATGGATGTGAGTGGGATTATGATTTTCGGAACAAGCGGTTTTTGTCGGAGGATAATACGAAGTTCAGTGTGAATATTGTGGCTTACGCAATGAAGTAGGCTCCAGCTCCACGCGTTAAATTGAATATTTCGATAGCAACCTATCCCCTATTTTTTTTCTATGCCCTTCAGCACTCTTTCAAAGTAGTTATCAAAACTTTCACCTGCATGCCTCGGGAAATTATCCAGGGCATTGCTTACAAGCCCAAGTATAGCATTATACCGGGCAAATATCTCTGCCAATAATTTCTCATCGCCTGTTTCCCAATATTTGCCTTCATCTATTAATTCAAAATCAAGAAAATATTTCTTACTGATGTGTTTGAGCAGTTTAACAATGAGTATGTGTATCTCAATGCCTGCATATTGCGTCTTGGTAGCGAGTGCGTATAGCATTTGCTCGTTTTCACTATCGTTTGTATTTCCATAAAACTGCAAATGGACAGGGCTGCTCATTCTGCCGTTTGATAGAAAACAAAGCCAAAGTGTTTCAGAGCCAGGTGGTGTAATGTGTATTCCATAAACTTCATCGTTGTAAGTATCTCCAAAGACCGTAGATGGAAAGCGATCCTCATAGATGTGGAAGGGCCATTGATAAGTGGCAGCAATATCGGCAACCTCGGTTATCATTTCCTGCAATGAAGCGGCTGGATTGAATCGCCCGTTGTAATGTATGCTTAAACCCATGATCGTATTTTAGGAAAGCAAATTAAGTCAAACCGATTATTGATTTTATAGTATTTACCGCATCGGTATTTACGCAAAAAAGTGGGTGAAATAACTATTGTTATTTCTCATTTGATAGCCTAAAATGGTTTTCATTTCTCAAGAATCACTCTGTCGGGCAGACAGGATCGAACTTGCGCTCAAACCAGGCATAAGACTATTACAAAAACAACAACCAGTAAAATAGCTTTTGGGCTCCCGAAATTTATTGTCCAGCCCATTACTGGGATTCGTTTGGGTGGGAATAATCTTTTGTCGTTAGGATTGTAATAAAACGTATTTAGCCAGTAGTTAGAAGAATCCTGTGTTGGATCATTATAAGGATCAAAATCTTCTTTCATCCAGATAAAGTTATATCCATTTCAGATCATGCTTGAAATAAAAAGAGACCAATCATTGCTGATTGATCTCTTTCGTCGGGAAGACAGGATTCGAACCTGC
>JAQBNJ010000295.1 GCA_028288645.1 Sediminibacterium sp. | reverse complement strand
AGGTTGAGATCCGAAAAGAATTTCCAAAGAAAACAGTGGAGAGAAGAAATACCGGTTATGCTGTTGACTTGTTGGTAGATACAGAACCTTTTAACGCGGGTGGTGACTCATTTAATTTTTGCTCACTCATTGCAGGCTCCGAAGGAACGCTTGCTTTTTTAACGGAGATCAAACTGAATGTAGTACCACTTCCACCAAAAGAAACCGGGTTATTGTGTGTACATTTTAATTCCATCGATGAATCATTGCGTGCGAACCTGATCGGCTTAAAATACAGGCCCAGCGCGAGTGAACTGATCGACCATTATATTTTAGAATGCACCAAAGAAAATATTGAACAGAACAAGAACCGATTTTTTGTACTGGGTGATCCGGGTGCCATCCTGGTGATTGAATTTGCAAGATCATCAAAGGAAGAAATATTAGCTATCACCGCAAAGGTTGAAGCAGAAATGCGGGCAGCAGGATTGGGTTATCATTTTCCTGTTTTGTTTGGAGAGGATACTAAAAAGATCTGGACCCTGCGTAAAGCCGGCCTGGGATTGCTTGGCAATTTACCGGGTGATGAAAAAGCTGTTCCTGTTATTGAAGATACTGCGGTTGATGTGGACGATCTTCCCGCATACATTCGTGAATTCAATGAGATATTATTGAAGCATGGGTTGCATGCAGTTCACTATGCACATGCTGGTTCAGGCGAGTTGCATTTGCGCCCCATCATCAATTTAAAAACAGAAGAAGGCAACCGTTTATTCAGGACTATTGCGGAAGAAGTGGCCACTTTGGTAAAAAAATACCACGGCTCATTAAGCGGTGAGCATGGAGATGGGAGACTGCGTGGTGAATTTATCAGGCAGATGGTGGGAGAGAAGAACTACCGTTTATTACAGGAGATCAAACGCAACTGGGATCCGCAGCATATTTTCAATCCCAATAAGATCGTAGATACGCCGCCGATGAATACGATGCTTCGGTATGAACCCGGACAATTCACACCCGAATTCAAAACTGTTTTCCGTTTTCATCAGCAGGATATCCTGCAGCATGCCGAACAATGCAATGGCTCAGGCGATTGCAGGAAAACACATTTGTCGGGTGGAACGATGTGTCCGTCTTTTATGGCTTCGAGAAATGAAAAAGATACAACAAGGGCGCGTGCCAATATCTTGCGTGAGTTCTTAACGCATTCCGATAAGCTCAACCGTTTCGATCACAAAGAGATCTATGAAGTGATGGATCTTTGTTTGAGTTGCAAAGCCTGTAAATCGGAATGTCCTTCCAATGTGGATATGGCCAAACTGAAAGCAGAGTTCCTGCAACAGTATTATGATGCCAACGGCGTTCCGTTCCGGTCAAAGCTGATCGCTAATTTTTCTGCTTCGGCAAAATTGGGTTCGCTTATGCCGTCGGTTTATAATTTCTTTGTAACGAATTCTTTTACGGGTAATCTCATTAAACGTTTTTCCGGCTTCGCTGTTAAAAGATCGATGCCAACATTGTCACCCGCAACTTTGCAGAGCTGGTATCATCAACACCAGAAAGAGATCACACAGAAAGGGGATAAAAAGATTTATCTCTTCTGCGATGAGTTCACCAATTACAATGACGCACATATCGGTATCACGGCCATTCTTTTGTTGGAGAAATTAGGATATGAAGTAGTTATTCCAAAACACGAAGAAAGCGGCCGCACCTGGTTATCGAAGGGCTTGCTGCGTGATGCACAGAAGATCATCAACAAAAATATTATCGCACTAAGCCCGTTGGTTTCAGAAACTACCCCATTGATCGGCATCGAACCATCTGCCATCCTGACTTTCCGCGATGAATACCCCGATCTTGCTTTTGACGAAAATTTGATCGCAGCAAGGGAGCTGTCGAAACATGTTTTCCTGATCGATGAGTTCATTGCATCCGAGATCACCAAAGGAAATATCACCAGGGAAAAATTCAGCAAAGAAAAACGTTCCGTCAAACTGCATGGCCATTGCCAGCAGAAAGCGATCTCCTCAACGGCTGCTTCTGTGAAAATGTTGTCCCTCCCCGAAAACTACCAGGTGGAAACTATTCCCTCCGGCTGTTGCGGTATGGCGGGCTCCTTTGGTTTTGAAAAAGAACATTACGAACTCTCTATGCAGATAGCCGAACTCGTTTTACTACCAACTGTTCGTAAGCAAACCGCCGAAACGCTGATCGCCGCGCCAGGCACGAGTTGCAGGCACCAGATCAAGGATGGTTGCGGGAGGAAGGCGTTGCATACAGTGGAGATTTTGTATGCAGCTTTGAATGAACAATGAGCGGAGAATGAATATTGAATATCGAGCAAGGAATTTTGAATGTTGAAGTGGGAACCCCGCTTTTTTGAGCTGGTTTAGAAATCCGGCAACCTACTTCAACATTCAAAATTCCTTGTTCAGTGTTCAGTATTTCGCAGGTTTTCCGAAAATCGCAAACAAAAAATTTCATAAATGAATAATTATTCATTTAAGTTTGTGCCGTGAAATTACGGGACGACAGGAAAACAGAACAGATCTCTAAGGCGGTCCTTGGCCTGGTTAAACAAAAAGGGCTCGCCGGTATTACGATGGGAGAAATTGCGAAAGAAGCAGGAATGGCTACGGGCACTCTTTACATTTATTTCAAGAACAAGGAAGAACTCATCAATCATCTTTTTTTCGATTGCCGGAAGGAGGCGCTTGAGAATTATTTTCTCAACTACGATCTATCCAAACCATTTAAGTCCGGCTTTCATACTGTGTGGATGAACATCCTTAATTTCCGTATACAGAATTTTGAAGAAGTGGTGTTTATGGATCAATGCTATCACTCACCTTTTATCAATGAGTGTACAATGAAGCTGACCAAGGAAATGAAAAAACCGCTTTTTAAACTGATCGAAAGAGGAAAAGAAGAAGGCGTTTTCAAGGACATGGATACCATGGCCCTTCTCACATTTATGATCGGTTCGATACATGAAGGTGTGAAGAATGCACACTATAACCAGAAACCATTAACAAAAACAGATATCACCAGTATGTTCAAAATGTGCTGGGATGGAATGAAAAAATAATTATTAACCGACATGAAAACGTTTCACGCAAAGGCACCAGGGAGCAAAGACGCAAAGAATTTTTTAAGAGATCGTGTGATCGAAAACCTTTGCAGCTTTGCCTCTTTGCGCCTTCTCGCCCGCAAAGCTCAGGCGCGCGGGTGCGTGAAATCTTCCGACCTCGACAAGGAAATTTAATAACTATTATTTGACAAGCATGAAGAATATTTCAAACCCAATTTTACTAAGCCTGTTCCTGTTCTGCTGCACTACCAGCAGGTCGCAAACACGACCGGATTCTGTGTTACATGATGCCACCCTTGCAGGCTGTGTTCAATATGCGATAACCCATCAACCCGTAATACAACAGGCATTGCTGGATGAAGCCATCACTGAAAAACAGATCCAGGCGAGATTGGCAGACTGGTACCCGCAGGTAAACCTGAATTACAATCTCCAGCATAGTTTTGAATTGCCTGTTTCTTATTTTTCGGGAGGCTATGTGCGCAACGGTACTTTCAACTCATCCAATATCGGGTTGAATGTTACGCAGAATATTTTTAACAAGGATGTGTTGTTCGCGAGCCGCACAGCAAATGATATTCGTCAGCAGACAAAACAGAACACCAGTTTCAATAAAATTGATATAGCTGTGAATGTGAGCAAGGCATTTTATGATGTGTTACTCACGCAACAGCAGGTATCCGTTCTGGGCGAAGCGATCACGCGCCTGGAGAAAAGTTTAAAAGATGCTGTGAGTCAATACCAGAGCGGCGTGGCAGATAAAACGGATTACAAACGTGCCACCATCGCATTGAATAATGCCAAGGCACAACGCAAACAATCAGCTGATCTTATCGTTGCCAAAATTGCCTACCTGAAACAATTAATGGGGTTGTCAGATGGCGCCGACTTGAAACTACAATACGATACTTCATTGATGGAAAGAGATGCGATCGTTGATACAAGCATCGGTGTGCAATACGATAACCGGATTGAATATAAAATTCTGCAGACACAACAAAGGCTGCAGGAAGCAAACATCAAATATTACAAATCGAGTTTTGTTCCCACGATCTCTGCTTTTGGTAACTACAATATGTCTTATCTCAACAATGATTTCGGAAAAACATACAGCAATGGATTTGGCAACTCCAATTTAGGTATTACCCTGGCCATGCCGATATTCCAGGGAAATAAACGGGTAATACAGATACGGCAGGCAGAGTTGCAATACAAACGCGTGGATTGGGATATCGTTTTACTCAAGAGCCGTGTGAATGCACAGTATGTGCAGGCGATTGCGGTGTACAAGGGAAATCTTTCCAACTATTATTCACTAAAAGAGAATGTGGTACTTGCTGATGATGTGTATAAAACACTGGACCTACAGTACAGGTCAGGTATCAAAACTTATCTCGATGTGATCATTGCCGAATCTGATCTTCGTACAACACAACTTAATTATTACAACGCTTTGTTCCAGGTGCTGCAATGTAAAATAGACGTACAAAAAGCATTGGGGAACATTCAATATTAAATCATGACAATACAACACAATATGGCAAATACAATTGTAAAACAGGGTTTACTTATCGGCAGTGTTTTGGTATTCGCTGCCTGCGGTGGTAAGAAAACACCTGAAGCGCCTAAAGCACCGCCGCCTGCGAGTGTTACGGTGTACGAGGTAAAAAAAGAGTCAGCGGTATATTTTGATAATTATCCCGCTACAATTATTCCATTGAACCAGGTTGACCTGAAAGCACAGGTAACCGGTTACATCACCGGTATGTATTTTACCGATGGACAACATGTGACAAAGGGACAAAAACTATATGATATAGACCGCCAGCAATACCAGGCAAATTACGACCAGGCAGTGGCTAATCTCAATGTAGTAAAAGCCTCGCTCGCGAAAGCACAACAGGATGCGGATCGATACAATGATCTTTTAAAACAGGATGCGATTGCCAAACAGAAAGTAGATTATGCATTGGCCGACCTGCAAAGTGTAAAAGCACAGGTGATCGCTGCAACGGCAAACGTATCGCGTTTATCCAACGATCTTCGTTTCTCCAGTATTTACGCGCCGTTCAATGGAACGATCGGTATTTCGCAGGCGAAAGTGGGAACTCTGGTAACTGCCAACCAGAATATACTCAATACGGTTTCTTCAGATAACCCGATGGCTGTTGATATTTCGGTTGACCAGAAAGAGATCCCACGTTTTATACAATTGCAGCAACACAATGTGGCGGCTGATTCAACTTTTACATTGGCTCTTCCTGATAATTCCATTTATACAGGAACGGGGCATATCAGTTTGATAGACCGTGCAGTAGATCCGCAAACAGGAACCATCAAAACAAGATTGGTCTTTGTAAACAACGGCCAGTTAAAACCGGGTATGAATATGAATGTGCGTGTGAAGAACAATCACGGTGGGCAATTCATATTGGCGCCATACAAATCGGTGGTTGAGCAGATGGGCGAATATTTTGTTTTTGTAGTGGGCGACAGCAGTAAAGTTGCACAGAAAAAAGTATTGCTTGGAACAAGGATCAATGACAAAGTAATTATT
>JAQBNJ010000266.1 GCA_028288645.1 Sediminibacterium sp. | reverse complement strand
GGCTTTGGCAAATCCATTGGTGGGTAATGTGTGATTGGTACCACTTGCATAATCTCCCACGCTTTCCGGCGAATAATTGCCGAGAAAAATAGAACCTGCGTTGATTATTTTTTCTGCCACCGCTTCATCATTCGTACAGGCGATGATCAAATGTTCAGCGGCATATTCGTTCACCAAATCAATGCCTTCATCAATATTTTTTACAACAATTACCAAACTGCTCTTAAGAGCTTTTTCAGCAATAGCTTTTCTCGGCAGCAGGTCAAGTTGTTTGCTCAATTCTTCTTCAACACTTTTCACTAACAACTCATTGTTTGTAACCAACAAAACCTGGCTATCAGCTCCATGCTCGGCCTGGCTCAAAAGATCTGCGGCAATAAAAGAAGCATCTGCTGTTTCATCAGCCAGTACGCATACTTCGCTCGGGCCCGCCGGCATATCAATCGCGATGCCCTGCTGTTGCACCAGTTGTTTGGCGCAGGTGACGTATTGGTTACCCGGGCCAAATATTTTATACACTTGCGGAACTGTTTCCGTTCCATAAGCCATTGCGGCAATCGCCTGAACGCCGCCTATTTTATAAACAGAACTGATACCCGTTAACTGTGCTGCAAATAAAATAGCCGGGTGTAGCTTTCCATCTTTACCGGGTGGCGAACAAAGGACCACTTTTTTGCATCCCGCAATTTTCGCGGGTATGCCTAACATTAAAATGGTGGAAAACAAAGGCGCGGTTCCACCCGGAATATATAATCCTACTTTTTCTATCCCGACACTTTTGCGCCAGCATTTTACACCGGGCATGGTTTCCACTATTTCAACCGTCGCCTTTTGCTTTTCATGAAACAGGGTAATGTTTGCTGCAGCCTGTTCGATCGCCTGTTTTAAGGCGGGAGAGATCAAAGCAATAGATTCTCTGATCTCATTTTCAGATACAATAAAACTGTCCAATAAAACTCCATCGAATTTTTCGGTGAATTGTCTAACAGCTTTATCCCCGTTCCGCTTCACCTCATCCATCACCGAACGAACAGTCTGTTGCAGCGAACTATTATCAATAGCCGGCCGTTGCAATAGCTGTTTCCATGTTTCCCTAAGTGGATATTTAATCGTTTTCATACGCTGTATTAATGCTCCTTTTTGGGGGTAGAGGGGTTATACTATCATCTTCTCTATCGGCACCACCAAAATTCCCTGCGCCCCTGCTGCTTTTAACTGTTCAATAATTTCCCAGAAATCATTTTCATTCAATACACTGTGTACACTACTCCAGCCTTCTTCTGCCAATGGTAAAACTGTCGGACTCTTCATTCCCGGTAACAGTCCAATGATCTCATTTAATTTTTCATTCGGAGCATTCAGCAAAATATATTTATTGTTCTTTGCTTTTTTTACCGATTGGATACGGAACAGCAACCTGTCTATCAATTGCTTCTTCTCATCAGACAGTTCTTTGTTTTTGATAAGTATCGCCTGCGATTGCAGAATGGTCTCTGCTTCTTTCAATCCATTCATAAACAAAGTAGAACCGCTGCTTACCAGGTCACAGATCGCATCTGCCAGACCAATACCGGGTGCGATCTCTACACTTCCGCTGATCTCGTGGATATCGGCTTCCACGTGTTTACTTTTTAAAAAATCACCCAGGATCACCGGATAACTGGTAGCGATCTTCTTACCAGCTAAGTATTGTACATCACCATACTCTTCACCTTTTCTTACTGCTATACTTAATCGGCATTTGCCAAAACCGAGTTTCTCAACTACATCCACTTTCTTTTTCTTTTCATACACTACGTTCTCACCCACAAAGCCAATATCGGCCACGGCATCCTCAACGTACTGCGGGATATCATCGTCACGCAGGAAATATACTTCCAACGGAAAATTGGTTGCGTCGGCTTTCAGCTTATTCACGCCATTGCTGATATCGATACCGCATTCTTTTAAAAGCCGGATCGAATCCTCGTACAACCTGCCGCTTTTTTGAATTGCTAATTTCAGTTTCATATTTTCTTTCATAATTCAATACCGGAATTTAATGGCCCCTCCGGGTACAGGGTATAAAAAAAGAGCTTACCATTTGGTAAGCCCTTTAATGTTTTATTGTGACCAGCACAAAACACCAACAGCCTACCCCTGGGGTAAGAAATGATGGTGGTGTATGTGTGCAAATGTTTTCATAACAGGACACAAAAGTAAAGGCATCTGCATTTATAGGCAAATTTTTTTCTCGCGGGCTGCCTGATCGTTGCTAAACAGGCGGTTTTGTCTGTATCTTGCTAAGCCCAAAATTATGGCTGCTATGCAAAAGCTTACACTTGTTATTATTAGTTGTATCGCTCTCTCTGTCTGCATTCCAGGCGCAAATGCGCAGTCAAAGCGCAAACTCGTATGGAGCGATGAATTCAATTACAATGGCCTGCCCGATTCAACAAAATGGAGCTATAATGTTGGTGGTAACGGTTGGGGTAACCAGGAACTGCAGTACTATACCAATAAACAATTGAGTAATGCAAGGGTGGAAAATGGCAACCTTACTATTGAAGTTAAAAAAGAAACCATTGAAAAAAATGCCTACTCTTCTGCACGTCTTATTACTAAAGGCAAGGGCGATTGGCTCTATGGAAGAATTGATGTAAGGGCAAGACTCCCAAAAGGTGTTGGCACCTGGCCGGCTATCTGGATGCTGGGATCTACTACGCCGTTAAAATGGCCGGATGATGGCGAGATAGATATCATGGAACATGTGGGCTATGACCACGGCGCTGTTCATGCATCTGTTCACACAAGAAAATATTACCATACTATCGGAACGCAAAAAACAGCGATCACCACGGTAGCTGATTGCAGCGAAGTGTTTCATGTGTATTCACTGGATTGGGATGCGGAGACTGTAACCGTATTGGTTGACGACAAACCTTATTTCAGTTTTAAAAATGAACACAGCGACCGCACCGCCTGGCCATTTGATGGGCCGATGCACTTACTATTAAATATTGCAGTCGGTGGCGGATGGGGCGGGCAAAAAGGCGTGGATGATTCCATCTTCCCCCAAAAAATGGAGATCGATTATGTAAGAGTTTACCAATAGACCATTAACCACTACTACTATACAAACCAAAACACAATGAACAAAACAAAACACCTTACCACGTTGTTTTTTCTACTTTTTGCATGCAGCTTTATTTTCGGGCAGGATGCAGTAAGTTATCAAACACCACCCAAAGACATTGCCGACCTGTTATTGGCAAAACCAACACCGGCAGTTCGTGTAGACAGCAAAGCTGAGTGGATGTTATTGAGTGAGCGCAATTCTTATCCAACTGTTGAAGAACTGGGCCAGCCTGAAAACCGGATCGCCGGTATGCGTTTGAATCCTAACAATTTTTCTCCGAGCAGGCAAACCTTTATCAACAACTTCACGCTGAAGAATATCAAAACAGATAAAGAGTTCAGTATTGCCGGCCTTCCTGTCAATATGCTTGCAGGTGGTGGTAGTTGGAACCCATCCGAAACAAAGATCGCTTTCACCAATTCTACGGGTTCTAAAGTAGACTTGTATGTGATCGACATTGCTACCAAAAAAGCAATGAAGATAAATAAGCTGCCGGTAAATACTGTATTGGGTATCGCCTATACATGGGTGGATGATAATACCATCATTTATAAGGCTACAACACAACCGGCATCAAATGCGCCTAAACGCCCGATCACACCAAAAGGGCCCACGGTTCAGCAGAGCCTCGGGAAAGCCGCACCCAGTCCTACTTTCCAGGACCTGATCAAATC
>JAQBNJ010000204.1 GCA_028288645.1 Sediminibacterium sp. | reverse complement strand
GCAGTATTACCGAACTGGTGGCGGATCAGCTTGGGATCAAAAATTATATCAGCACCATCAGCACCGCCTGTTCTTCTTCGGCCAATGCTATTTTTTTTGCGGCGCGGTTGATCAGGCATGGTATACTTGATGTGGCGATAGCCGGCGGAACAGATGCACTTACAAAGTTCACACTCAATGGTTTTAATACATTGATGATACTCGACCGCGAATACTGCAAGCCTTTTGATAATGCACGCGTGGGATTGAATCTTGGAGAAGGCGCCGGTTATGTGGTATTGGTATCAGACAAGGTTGCGGCTTCACTAAAAAAAGATCCTTATTGTAAACTCAGCGGTTACAATAACGCGAATGACGCATATCACCAAACGGCATCATCACCAGATGGAACCGGTTCTTTTCTTGCAATGACAGGCGCGTTAAGCAGAAGTGGTTTGCAGCCCTCTGATATTGACTACATCAATCTTCATGGAACCGGTACACAAAACAATGATCTCGCTGAAGGCACGGCTATCAAACGGGTTTTTGGTGATGTGTATCCTCCCATGAGTTCTACCAAATCATTTACCGGTCATACTTTGGGTGCGAGTGGTGGCATTGAAGCGGTATTCTCTGTATTGTCCATTAAGCATGGAATGTTGTATCCCAATCTTCGTTTTCAAACACCGATGGAAGAACTTGGACTGGTGCCACAAACAAATTTTAGCAAGGGTAATAATATACAGCATGTGCTGTCCAATTCTTTTGGCTTTGGCGGTAATTGTTCATCGTTGATCTTTTCAAAACTGTGAGCATGAAAATATATATACAGGCAGCGGCAGCTATTTCACCACAGCAAACCTTTGGGCAAGAGACTTTTCTTGAAGAGCCGGTAACTTACACAGGTAACCGTTTACAAACGGTAGATCCTGATTATACAAAACTGATCGATCCAAAATCGTTGCGACGGATGAGCCGCGTGATCAAGATGGGTGTTGCAACGGCTTTAGCCTGTTTACAGGATGCAGGCGAAACCAATCCCGGCGCGATCATCACCGGTACGGCATTCGGTTGCATGGAAGACAGTGATTTCTTTTTAAAACAGATCATCGAGCGAAAAGAAGATGCGCCTCCGCCTACACCATTTATACAATCAACACACAATACCGTTGGTGCGCAGATCGCATTGATCCTGAAATGCCATCATTACAACAATACATTCGCCCATGGCGGAACTGCATTTGAAAATGCGTTGCTGGATGCAATACTTTTATTGAAAGATGGGGAAGCAAAAAATGTATTGGTCGGCGGCATTGATGAAATAACAGAGAGTAGTTATGCCATCATGAGCAGGTTTGGTTTTTATAAGAAAGAAAATGCTTCCAATCTTGACCTGTATAAAAACAATTCAAAAGGAACCATTGCCGGAGAAGGCGCGGCTTTCTTTTTATTGTCGGCCAAAAATGAGAACGCCATTGCACAACTGGATGGTATATCCAGCTTTTACAGGCCGAAGGATACAAAAGAAATTGAACAGCAAATAAGTTCTTTCCTCGATGCGAATGCAGTTGCAACCGCTGATATTGATTTGATAATATCCGGCAAGAATGGCGATAACCGGGAAGATGGGATCTACGAACAATTGCAACAATCAGTCTTTAAAAACAAAACATTGCTTCATTATAAAAATCTTTGCGGCGAATACCCAACCGCAACTTCTTTTGCATTATGGATGGCGGTGAATATTTTGAAAACAGGTATTGTGCCGGAAGCTGCCGGGTACGATGGCTCAAATGAAAGAAAGCTCAGGCGAATACTTATTTATAACCAGTATCGTAAGACACATCATTCTTTAATACTAATTTCAGCCTGCTGAAAATAGGTTCTAAAACTGATATGAATTCTCTGTGTAACTCTGTGCACTCCGTGTCTCTGTGGTAAAGCCTTCGCTTCGATCTTTTTCACCACGGAGACACGGAGTGCACAGAGTTACACAGAGAATTGCGGTAATACGATCATAACCACACAATCGCAATGCAAATGTTACAGGGAGATTTTTTTTTCATCCGTTCCATTCAAAAAGAAGCAGCTTCTGCAAAAATGATGCTTGAACTCAAGGCATCGCATGCAATCTTTGCGGGACATTTTCCTGGTCAACCCATAGTGCCTGGCGCCTGTCTTCTACAGATGGTGAAGGAGATCATGGAGACAGCATTGGATAAAAAGTTGCAATTGATCAAAGCGCATCAATTAAAATTCATGTCGCCTATAGATCCCAATAAGAGCAAAGAGTTGCAGGCTGTTTTTACATTCAACACTACCGAAAACGGGGAAGTAAATGTTGCTGCAACATTTATGCATGAAGGAGTTGTATGCTTTAAGTGCAATGGAGTATTTACGATATACGATAGCAACAAAATTCCGTATTGACCTTGCAATAAAAGAGAAACGAAGAAAATAAGCGTCTCCGAAAATCGGGGTTACTTTTTTCCTTCGTTTCTCTTTTATTGAAATTTATTTCGTTCGGTTCTTCTCAATATAATCCACCATTGTATTGATGTTCACCAATATCTTCCGGCCTTCTTTGGGATCTTTTATGGTGATGCCGTATTCCCTGTTCAATAACACGATGAGCTCGAGCGAGTCGATAGAATCCAAACCCAGTCCATCTCCAAACAATGGATCTTCATCTTTAATATCATCCGGTTCCATGCCTGTAAGGTTCAGGAAAGTGATGATCTGTTTTTTTAACTGTTGTTTTGTGTCTGCTGTTTCCATTATTAATTATTTCAAATCAGTTTTTTTCTTTTTAATGCCCAGATAGTTATCAATTGTAATGCAATGGCAATAATGAATAAAGGTATGATATTCGCCCACACATCACCCAGTTTGCCTCCTTCCAAAAATAATCCATAATACGCTTCGAGACACCAATGCAAAGGCGATAGTTGAATAACGGTTCGGAAAGAATCGGGCATCGCAAAAGCGGGTACCATTAACCCACCAAGTGCGGCCAGTATTACAATGGATACGGCGCCAAAACCATTTGCCTGTTCCTGTGTTTCTGCAAAAACACCCACACATATCGCGTAACTCACCGCGCACCATCCGCAAAGCAGGGAAACAATGAATAATCCTGTGATATCTGCCGGTAAATTCAGTGCCGGTAAATTAATATAAGGGAACAGCCACGCACCTATTGAAAAGATAAGCGCTGCCTGCAATAGGGTAACACCTAAATACGTGATCTGTTTTGACCACATCGCCACAAGATAATTGGTGGGCAATGTTTTTAACCTGGTAGAACTTCCGCTTTGTTTCTCGCGAACGATACTGCCGCCCAGCGACATCACCACGAAGAACATCGCGAAAATGGTCCAGGCCGGTACATTGTGTTGTGAAGCATTCGGCACGGCTCTGCTGCCATCCTTTGAAACAGGAGTTTCATTGATCACTGAACGATTATTCAGGATCTCGTTTTCCATAGATGCAGGAAGGTCCTTTTCATTTAAAGAAAAATAAAGTTGTTTTAAAACCTGTTTACTTTCTACCATCTGAAGCGCACTATGTAATGCGCCATCAACGGATCGGCGGAAAGCCTCTTGTAAAACGGGGTGATAATATAAAGTGATCGGATCGGCGACAGTTTTTTTATTCAATGTATCTCCTCCCTCCAATCCAAAACTGGTAAGCGCTTTTGCAGAAACTTTTTTTGCTTTGGCAGTTACCATAGCAGAAAAATCCTTTGGTATTATTAATGCAAGCAAGGCATCTTTTGAATGCATACGGTCCGTGAGTTGTTGATCGCTCTCGCCTTTTTCGGCTTCAATTATTTTGAACATGCCGATTTTGTCAACAGCCTGTATCATTTCCAGGCTCACTTTTCCCGTATCCCGATTGGCTAATATGAGGGTGATCTTATTTTTATTGACGAGTTCAAATGTGCTGTTCTGTATTTTGGTGATCACGATCACCAACAATACCGGCATTCCAAACATCAGCACCAATCCTATTTTATCGCGTAATAAAATGCGGAGGTCTTTTAATATGGTGGCGCCGAGTTTATACATCTGCGTTCCGGTAATTTTTGCCTGTGAGTTCGAGGAACAATTCTTCCAGCCCGTTTTGTTTGTGCGCTAAAAGCAAACTGTCTGTTCTGCCATTGGCAATGATCCTTCCCTGGTCTATCAATGCGATCTCTTCACAAAGATCTTCCGCTTCGCTTAACTGGTGAGAGGTGTATACAAGTGTGGTTCCTTTTTTATTCATTTCTTTCAGGTAATTGATGATGGCATGTCTTGTCTGCACATCAACGCCCACGGTTGGTTCATCCAAAAAAAGAATAGAAGGTTCGTGTATCACACCGATCGCAAGGTTTACCCTGCGTTTCATACCGCCTGAAAATTTTTCTACGGGCTTATTTCTTACTTCCGTTAATCCCAATACATCTAATAACTCATCTGTTCTTTGTTTGATGGCAGCACTCTTCAAACCCGACCACGCACCAAAGAATTGCATGTTCTCAACAGGCGATAATTCC
>JAQBNJ010000115.1 GCA_028288645.1 Sediminibacterium sp. | reverse complement strand
AAATTATCGAAAAGCTGACATCTTTCAGCATTCATTTAAAGAATACGCATGAAACAGGTCCAAACGATGGCAGGAAAGGGAATGCGTTAGCAGGAGAGCAGTTATAACTCAGGAGAGACAATTCTGCGATAACAATCCTACATATACATGATAAGTTGATTCGTTGACCCTGAGCTTTTTTTTCTTTCCGCCTATATTCAGGATCAATGTTTTTAATTTTTTCTTTATCATAGAAAGTAATTTGATAACAAATAAAGGATGTTTCCTTTATACAAAAAAGCGTACTTCTACGTAATTTATGTGTGTTTATGTATTTATTATGAAAATTTTTCCCACAAGTATATTCTTGCTTATATGAATGAAAAAAGTTGAGTAAATCCTTCTACAAAAATGATGCATATGCACTATTCTGGATGCTGGATACTGGATACTGGTTTCTGGATGCAAGATGCTGCACATGTACAGTGTTTTAGAAATTCGAGATCCACCATCCAGCATCTAGTATCCAGAAACTATTATTTTTTGCTCAACGCATAAAATCTTCTGATATTACAATCCGACTGTAGATACCAGCAATAAAATTAACATATGAAAAAAACGTTTCTTCTTTCATTACTTATTCTCAGCTGTGCAATTGTATTTGCGCAGAAAACTACGGTGGTGGATAGTTATTACCCTTTGCTGCGGAACCTGTACAATGGTAACAATGCATACAACACTGTTGCTTTTGTTGAGAAATATTGGCGCATAGCGGGTAATACCGGGTTCAATGAAAGTATTTACCGTGTTGAAAAAATATTGCAGGAAGCCGGGTTTAAGAAAGAAGTAAAAGGAGAAGCAGACGGCCCGCTTACGTATCGGATCGAAACAAGAAAAATGCGTCGTCCTACCTGGGAGCCGGTTTCTTCTTCGTTGACGATTGTTGGCGAATCTGCTCCGCTACTTGAATCTGTTAGCAACCGCAATATGATCGCTATCAATTCTGCCAGCACACCTGTAGAAGGTGAAACTGCAGAGCTCATTTATGTAGGTAAAGGAACGCCGGCTGATTTCCAGGATAAAGATGTAAAAGGCAAGATCGTTTTTGGTGAAACATCTACGGGTGGATTGTTCAGGAACGCTATAAGTAAAGGCGCGATTGGTGTGATGGGTTATTCCATGCCAAAATATACACAGCCGGAAAAAAATATCCATTCCATCCAGTTCACGAGTATTGCTTATGATTCTGCAAAACCCAGGTGGGGGATCGTTCTCTCTTTCAACGCGAAAGAAAAACTGAAAGCCGCATTGGCCAAAGGGCCGGTGAGGGTAAATGTAAAAGTGGTATCAAAAATATATCCGTCAGAAGAACTCACCATTGTTGCGAATGCGCGCGGTACTGAAAAACCTGATGAACGTTTTGTGTACAGCGCCCATGTGCAGGAGCCCGGCGCCAACGACAATGCAACGGGTGTAGGAACTTTGGCAGAGATGGCCCGCGTTACAGCGGCATTGATCAAACAGAAAAAATTCTTACCAAAACGCACCATTACTTTTTTATGGGGCGATGAGATCGTTTCAACGCGCCGTTATATCCAGGACGATTCGGTACGTGCCAAAGGAATTAAATGGGGTTTGAGTTTGGATATGGTGGGAGAAGATGTTTCCAAAACCGGCGGTACTTTCCTCATCGAAAAAATGCCGGACCCATCTGCTATCTGGACACGCGGTAATGATAAACATACAGAATGGGGTGGAGGTGTGTTAAAAGAATCAGATATGTTCCCGCATTATTTCAATGATTTTTTATTGAACCGTTGCAGGCAGCAGGCAAAGGGTAATGACTGGATCGTGAACTCAAATCCTTATGAGGGCGGCAGCGACCACCAGCCATTTCTCAACGCAAAAATTCCGGGCGTATTGATGTGGCATTTTACAGATGTCTTCTATCACACCGATGGCGACAGGTTGAACATGGTATCTGCAAAAGAAATGAAGAACGTAGGGGTGAGTGCATTGGCAGCGGCATTTACTTTGTGTTCTGCAAATGAAGCAACGGCTTTATCATTGATCGATGAGATCAGTAAGAATGCACTGGATAGGTTGCAGGCGGAGTATACGTTGAGTAAAGAAGCATTGCAAAACGGATCAACAGCAGAGAAGGAACAACATATTTTAAAAGTATGGAGCGATTGGTATAAAACTGCTTTGGGTAGGATGAGTGACATTAATGTGGGTGGAGTTACTATAAAAATTCAGAAAAAAATTGAAGAGGCACAGAGTAATATTGGGGCGAAAACGGATTCTTTTGTTGGGTTGTTAGGGGCGAAATAAATTTGTGTATAATCTATAGTTGTTTGGAAGATTGTGACTTTTGTACTTATTTGTTGCCACAGACGACACAGAGTATCACAGAGTTTTTCTGTGGTAATCTGTGTCGTCTGTGGCAAATTTATTTTTTTTGAATAAAGCCAACTTTATCCTTTCATAACTTTCTCAAGCGCATCCTTCACCAATTTCAAAAACGGCGGAACAATCTCGAATGGGTCACCGGGGCTTAAAGTTTCTATTGGTAAATAACCACGATAAGAAGATGCATTGATGATCCTGAATAATTTTTCAAGATCCATATTCTCTGATTTGCCGTTGTAGTTCAGTTTTTCTTTTACCTGCCAGTTCACTGCCCATTGTGTTGTCTTCTCTATCTCGCTATAGGGTTCATTGGTAACAAAGCTGCCGGTGTCAAGTACCAACCCGAACCATTCGCTGTTTACTTTTTTCATGATGTCGATCGCCTGGTCGGCGGTCTTTACAAAATCATTGTGGTTCTGTAACGCAACGATCACGCCGTGTTGTTTGCCATATTCAACACAGGTTTTAATATCTTCTACAATCCATGCTTCCGCCAGTTCCCATGTATAATTAGCGGGCAATGCTTTGGCTGTAAAGATTCGGATCACGGGTGCGCCTAATTTGGCAGCTACTTCTATCCATTTTTTTACAAGAACAATATCTGCTGCACGTTTTGCTTTATCCGGGTCGCCAAACTCATTGCGTACGCCGGTACCGCTGATATCCAGGCCCAGGCGATGCGCTTTGTTTTTAAGATGAAAAATATATTCATCAGTAGGAACTTCAGGATAACCAGGAAAATAATAACCGGTGATATCGATCGCATCAAACCCTGTTTTTGCACAAAACTCAATTACCTCATCCAGGTTTGTTTTCTTATTGGTTAATGGGCCATTGAAGGAATAAGCATTAAGGCTTATTTTAAAACGGTTACTGTCAGAGCCAACGACTGCTTTCTTTTCCTTCGCATGCGCGATAGAAAAACTACCCGTACCGATGACAGCCGAAGTGGCCACTAAAGATTGCAAAAATTTTCTTCTTTCAAATGGTTTCATAAAAAGATTTTTATTCTAAAAATATAGCAACGCGGATACGCGGAAAAAACGGATTGGCACGGATCAGATCAGTTAAAATCCGTTTTTTCCGCGTCATCCGTGTGCCATTATTTTGCCGTAGGCAAATCTCTCCATCACTTTCATCGATTCAATCGCATCCTCTGCCGAACAGGGATTTTCTCCTTTGCCCAAAAAATACTGCACAATTTTTTCGATCATCGGTTGCTGGATATGTGCAGGCGGTTGAAAATTCAACACTTCTTGCCCGGCTTCAGTGGTTATCGTTACGGTTTGTCCAAAAACAGGAAAAGAAATTTTTCCTTTAGATCCTGTGATCTCGCAAATATCTTCCTGTGCAGTTTCACTAACGGTAAAACACCATTGGCCATTGAATAAAATATTGCCTGGTAAACGCATCACGCCCATCACCACATCTTCTGCTGAATATAAGCCCGCGAGATTGGCGCTTAGGCCATACGATTCAATTGGATTGCCAAAGAAGTATAAAATGATATCGATCTGGTGGGGTGCAAGATCATAGAACAAGCCTGCACCCGCTATAGCAGGGTCTACCCGCCAGTTGGTTTCTGTTTTAGCCGTGATGGAAGATTTATCCTGCTGCAACATACTTAGGCGAACGGTACGGATATCCCCGATGATTTTTTCATTGATCAATTCTTTCACCTTGTTGAACATCGGTAAAGCTCTTCGATAATGCGCCACGGTTAGCTTTCCACCCGTTGCTTCAACAGCAGCCTGCATGCGTAAACAGGAGGCAGTGCCGGTTGACATTGGCTTTTCTACATACACCGGTTTGCCTGCATTCAAAGCAGCGATCGCGTATTCTTCGTGCGACCCAGGAGGCGTAGCAACATAGATCGCATTAATAGAAGGATCATTGATCAGTTGCGCTCCGTCATCATACCATTTGGGTACACCGTGCCTTTGCGCATAATCCCGGGCTTTGGCACCATCCCTGCGCATAACAGCTACAAGCGATGAACCAGGCATCTTGTTAAACGCAGGCCCGCTCTTCACTTCCGTAACATTCCCGCAGCCAATGATTCCCCAGCTGATAGAATTATTCATATAGAGAGGATTGAGATAAGCTATTAGGTTTTAGCCGTTAGCAATTAGCAAAAAACCTGCACAACTTCTCCTAATAGCTAACAGCTAAAACCTTGTAGCTTCTAAAACTAC
>JAQBNJ010000184.1 GCA_028288645.1 Sediminibacterium sp. | reverse complement strand
TTTAATACAAGTATGCTTCCTCCTACCGTGCCTTTTTTCTGTTCCTTCCATCCCATCAAAGGCAAATTGAATTCAAAGGAGCGGTTCTTTACCAGTTCTGCATAAAGGCCACCATCTGCTGCGAGGTTGATGTCTTCGAAGAAGATCCCCCACATAGTAGGTTTGATCACAGCCGCAGGCTGGTTAATATTTACAGTGATATTTTTGGAGGATTGCCCACTGCTATAGACACAGGCAACTATTGATAAAGCGATGGTTAGTAAAAAGGAGATGCTTTTTTTCATACAGGTTGAGTCGGGATAATGTAATTCCAAGATACAAAACGGGAAGTGAATTTGAGACTTCGGCTACCATAATTCAATAATATGTGGTATCGCAACTACATACACCCTATACTACGCCTACATAATTTTACCTCTTATGCTATGATAGCCCTCTACAGATTTAACGTAATTTGTAGTATAAACCCTGCGCTTGAAAACCAACTGCTTTATATCGATTGTAGTCGTATTGCTTTGCCTGGGTTCCCAAGGAGAAGCCCAGCCAAAATTAAATCGTCTCGGTACCAGCAATGGCCTTTCACAGGGTCATGTAAGCGCCATCGTGAAGGACAGGAAAGGTTTTATGTGGTTTGCAACCGATGGCGGTGTAAATAAATATGACGGGTACAACTTTACTATTTACAAGCATAATTCTGATGTTCCTTCGAGCCTGCAGAACAATTTCGTGTATGATATTATTGAGGACCGTGCAGGAAATTTATGGATGGGAACCGCAGGCGGGCTTGATAAATTTGACAGGAAAGCAGACACCTTCACACATTACACACTTGCCGACGGCGGCATACTGGTTGTAAAAGATATTTTCCAGGATAGCAAAAACAGGATCTGGCTCGGCACAACATCGGGCCTCTATTTATTCGATCCTGTGAAAGGGCATTTTACCGCGCACAGGCATGAAGCCACAGGTAATAGTATCAGCAACGATATCGTTTACCGCATAGAAGAAAGCCGCAACGGAAGTTTGTGGATAGCCACCAAAGACGGCCTGAATATTTTTAACCCTGAAACGCGGCAGTTTGCTTGTTACCGTAATGAACCAGGCAATAAAAAAAGCATCAGTTCCAGTTGGTTAAAAACTGTATACAGGGATAGCAAAAATAACATGTGGATCGGAACACAGGGAGGCGGGATCGCTTTGGTAAACCAGGCGGATAACTCGTTCAACAACTTTACGCATAATGATGCAGATCCGCGAAGCATCAATCACAATGATATTTTATGTTTTGCAGAAGACAACAAAGGCAATCTTTTGGTGGGTACTGAAAACGGCGGGATCAGTGTCTTCGATTATAATACCGGTTATTTTACGCACCATGTAAATGACCTCGCTAACGAAAACAGCCTCAGCAATAATTCTATTTATTGTATTTACAGGGATGATATAAAAAATCTATGGGTAGGTACCTGGTCGGGCGGCGTTAACTTCCTGCCGTTCTATGGAAATAAATTCGCATTGTACAAACAGGAACCCGGGAACAGCAATTCTATCAGCAGCAGTATCATCCTGGGCATCAACGGTGACGGCGCGGGGAATGTATGGATAGGAACAGATGGCGGAGGATTAAATCGTTTTGACAGGAAGAAAAAAACTTTCACACATTACCTGCACGATAATAACAATAACAACAGCATAAGCAACAACTATGTATTGTCTGTGATTGAGGCAGAGCCCGGTATCCTGGCCATCGGCTATCACCGTGGAGGCTTTGATCTTTTTAATACTAAAACCGGCGTGTTTACGCATCACCGGCCCGATAAAAATAATAGCAACTCTCTTGCCGATGCTTCGGTAATTACGGTTTATAAAGACAGGGCGGGATCATTGTGGCTATGCACCTGGGGCGGTGGTCTGGACATGTATAATATGAAGACCCAAACCTTTACTCATTGTAAAAATAACCCCGCAGATCCCGGTAGTATCAACAGCAATTTTGTGTATGGTGTGCATGAAGATAACGCAGGTAATCTATGGGTATCCACTGAAACCGGGCTGAATGTATTGAACAGGAAAACAAACCGGTTCACGCATTATGTTCATGACGCGGCCAATAAGAACAGCATCAGCCATAATGTAACGGAATCTGTCAGGAGCGATGGAGCCGGCAACACATGGGTGGCAACAAGCAGCGGGCTGAATGTATTCGATCCGAAAATAAACGGGTTCAGATCGTTCACGCAAAAAGATGGCCTCGCAGATAATATGATACATGACCTGCTGGAAGATAACCATGGCAATCTCTGGATAAGTTCCAACCAGGGATTAACCAAATTCGATCCTGCAACAAAGTCTGCACGCAATTACAATCCTTCCGATGGTTTACAGGGGAATGAATTTAAATCGCGCTGCGCTTACCAGGCGCCTGATGGCGAAATGTTTTTTGGAGGTGCCAATGGGTTGAATGTTTTTTATCCCGACAGTATTACCGATAATACTTTTATACCGCCTGTATTTATCACCGGTTTCCAGGTATTTAATAAACCCGTTGTTACAGATCCTACCGGGAAGGGTTTACTGAAAGAACCCATCAGTGAAACAAAAGAAATAACACTGTCTTACCGGGAATCGGTTTTTACTTTTGAATTTTCTGCGCTGAATTTTACGTTACCTGAAAAGAACCAGTATGCATATAAACTCGAAGGCTTTGACAAAGACTGGAACTATGTAGGAAATAAACGGACAGCAACCTATACCAATCTCGATCCGAGTGAATATGTATTTCATGTAATGGCATCAAATAACGATGGCGTATGGAATAAGACAGGAACCTCTATTAAAATTATCATCACGCCACCGTTCTGGCTCACCTGGTGGTTTAAAACGCTGGCCTTCTTAGCGGTAGTCGGCTGCATATTTGCATTCTACAAATTCAGGACACGAAACATTCAACAACAAAACCGGAAACTGGAAAAACAGGTAGAAGAAAGAACCTTCGAAGAAAAACAGGCCCGGAAAGAAGCGGAGGAAGCCAACAAAGCCAAGAGCGAGTTCCTGGCGATCATGAGTCACGAGATACGCACTCCGATGAATGGCGTTATCGGCATGGCATCTTTACTCGATCAGACAGAACTTACCGAAGAGCAAAAAGAATATACCAGCACGATCATGAGCTGCGGCGACAGCCTGATGCATGTGATCAATGACATACTCGATTATTCAAAAATAGGTTCGGGAAAAATGGAACTCGAACAAAAAGATTTTGATCTGCGTAACTGTATCGAAGAATCGCTGGATATGTTCGCTACCAAAGCGGCGCAGGCGGGCCTTGACCTGATATACCAGATCGATGGTACCACTCCTGCACATATAATAGGCGACCAGTTGCGTCTCAGGCAGGTATTGTTGAACCTGGTAAGCAACGCGTTGAAATTTACCGTGAAGGGCGAAATATTTGTGAATGTAAAACTCGTAAAAGCCGATCCGGATGGTTTGTTGCAGATAAAGTTTGAAGTAAAAGATTCAGGTATCGGCATTCCACCGGACAAGCTGGAACGTTTATTCAAATCATTTTCGCAGGTAGATTCTTCCACTACCCGGAAGTATGGTGGAACAGGATTGGGATTGGTGATCTCAGAAAAACTGGTAAACTTAATGGGGGGAAGTTTCGTAGTTGAAAGCAAAGAGAATGAAGGGTCTACTTTTGCTTTTACCATACAGACAAGGGCCGGAAATAATACATTAACCACCTATGTGCATTATAATGCCGAGGGCCTGGAAGGAAAAACAATATTGGTGGTAGATGATAACCTGACCAACCGAAGTATCCTTAAAACACAACTGGAACAATGGAAGTTCGTACCCGTTATTACCAGTTCGGGCAAGGAGGCATTGGAAGTAATGAACACGCATGCTTTATTTGATCTTGTGATAACGGATATGCAGATGCCTGGAATGGATGGCATACAACTTACTCATTTGATCCGTGCAAAATATCCTGAGATCCCTGTAATATTATTAAGCTCTATCGGCGATGACCACAAGGACCTGCATAAAAATATTTTCAGCGCTATATTGTCCAAACCGATCAAACAACATGTGTTATATGGCCATTTGATCAATGCGCTCAGGAAACATCGCAATGTAGCGGTTAAAGAAAATAAACCGGTTCACAAGCCTGTTCCAAAACAAACAGAAAAAGAGCCAATGGCCATTCTTATTGCAGAAGACAACCTCGTAAATCAAAAACTCATTGTCTACATGCTTGCTAAAATAGGATACGAAGCGGAGGTGGTGGGAGATGGTGTTAAAGCCGTGGAAGCTGTTGCATCCGGTAAAAAATACGATATTATATTCATGGACGTACAGATGCCCGAAATGGATGGACTGCAGGCGACCAGAATGATCCGTGAGCACCCCGGCCCGCAACCGCTGATCATTGCCATGACCGCTAATGCCATGCAGGGTGATAAAGAAGAATGCATACAGGCGGGAATGAATGATTATATCAGTAAGCCTATTAATTTGAAGGAACTGGAGGGGTTGTTGGAGAAATGTGCGGGGGTGGTAAAGAATAAGGGCTGAGGCGAGACACCTATCTAATTGAATTGATTAATTTCGAAATACATTTTTCTTCGCTATAGTCGGCGGCACGTTTTAAATATGTCGATTCAAACGCAACATCCCAAATTGCGAAACATTTGCGCAAACATCTTACTTTTTCCGCATTAGTGTGACCAGGCGGCTATTCAAAAATTATACCAATCAGAGATTCAAAATTCACCTTTTGCGTATTTAATTAAATTGATTATTAATAAATTTCATTAAAAGAGAAACGAAGAGAATAAGCGTCTACGAAATTCGGAATTACTTTTTTTCTTCGTTTCTCTTTTATTGAAAAAGGCTGAAATGGCAGATTTTATAATAATATGAAGTGGCTTTTTTAATGTGTAATTGGTATTACGGCACAAAAATTACCTGAAAATCACAGCCAATTTGATCAGTTGTTCTAACTTTAGGACAGCTTAATACCTTAAAATCATAAGTGTATGATTAACATTACAGTTAACCAGAAAACACACCAGGTTGATGTCGATCCCAACATGCCTCTGTTGTGGGTGATCAGGGAAGTGATTGGCCTTACGGGAACCAAATATGGTTGCGGCGTGGCACAATGCGGCGCCTGTGTGGTACATCTTG
Source organism: Sediminibacterium sp. (assembly GCA_028288645.1). GTDB lineage: Bacteria > Bacteroidota > Bacteroidia > Chitinophagales > Chitinophagaceae > Sediminibacterium. The sequence continues at coordinate 793 of JAQBNJ010000184.1, read as the reverse complement.
ATGGAGAAGCGGTGCGATCCTGCGTTACTAAAGTAAGCCGTGCCGCAGGCAAAAATATTGTAACCATTGAAGGGCTGTCGCTGAACAGTGATCATCCACTGCAGAGGGCCTGGGCGGAAATAGATGTTCCTCAATGCGGCTATTGTCAATCCGGGCAATTGATGTCAGCAGCGGTTTTGCTGAAAGAAAATCCAAATCCGACAGATGTTGATATCGACAATGCAATGTCTGGAAATATTTGCCGCTGCGGCACCTATCCGCGTATCCGGAAAGCGATTCATATCGCAGCTGAGATCCAGCGCAAAGCAAAAAAATAGTAACAACGTTCCTGGAGTATTAAAATCGATTCTGTTTAAAAAGCAACTAATATGAGAAGATCACAGCTTGAAAAACAAGGACGCAATTTGAAACTTAAGGCCATTATTGTAATGGGCATGCTGATATCCATCGTCGCATTAATGAGTTATGTGACTGACGGCAAGTCACCCGCTGCAAATGGCAAAGACACTGCCGCCGCAATAGACAGCATTGCATCGCTCCGTGCATTCCAGGATGTTTATAAAGTATTGATGAGCCCACGATGTATGAATTGCCATCCGGCCGGTGATGTTCCGTTACAGGGCGATGCAAGCAATTTACATACCATGTTCCCTAAAAGAGGCGTTGATGGTAAAGGTATATATGCAATGAAATGTTCCAATTGTCACCAGCCAACCAATACCCCGGGTGTTCATACGCCTCCCGGAAATCCCGAATGGCATCTTCCGCCCGCAAATATGAAAATGGTTTTCCA
>JAQBNJ010000174.1 GCA_028288645.1 Sediminibacterium sp. | reverse complement strand
CACATCTTCTTCCGGCAGTTCCCATTGTAACTGGCGCACGGCCTCAATAAATGGCAGGCTCTCGATATCACCTACGGTACCTCCTATTTCTGTCAGGATCACATCATATTTATTATCCTCTCCCAGCAATAACATCCTTCTTTTGATCTCATCGGTGATATGTGGTACTACCTGTACCGTCTTGCCTAAAAAATCACCCGCTCTTTCTTTGTTGATCACGGTCTGGTAGATCCGGCCTGTAGTTACATTATTGGCCTGTGTTGTATAGATGCTTAAGAATCTTTCGTAGTGGCCAAGATCAAGATCGGTCTCAGCGCCGTCCTCTGTAACAAAACATTCGCCATGTTCATAAGGGTTAAGCGTTCCGGGATCCACATTGATATATGGATCAAACTTCTGAATGGTTACTCTCAATCCCCGTGCCTGCAACAATTTTGCAAGCGAGGCAGCAATAATTCCTTTTCCTAAACTACTTGTTACACCACCGGTAACAAAAATAAACTTGGCCATAGTATGGTTAATTGTTGGTACGTTTCTAATTACTAAATCTATTAACAGGTGTTCTATAAAATCCACTTGCTGCGTGGCACATTTACACCTTGTTCACTAAACAAAAAATAATGTCGCAAAGAGCAGGGAACTGCTTTTGCGACCGAAAAAAATCAAAGAATGTCGACCTTGGAAAATAACTGTGTAAGGGAAAAATTTCAGAGGTCGTACAAACCTACAGCAAAAAATTTATTCAAAAAAATAGCGTCTTCCCGGGGAATGGATCTTTCAACCAAAATTGTGAATTGAAAGTGCGTATCTCGGGAAAACAGGGAAAATACTACATGCGGACATCCTCCCTTGGGAGCGATTAGCTGGTATTCGCCCTTTTATCGCCTGCCAACATTTGAATATTTACCATACAACAGATAGTTTTTGTAGATTTAGAAAGATGCTTTTTTATGCAAAAACCTGTTTTTGGCCTTTTATTCCTGTTATTGTGTGCCCACGCAGACGCGCAGCAGCGGCGGTCGACAGGTAACTCGACTTCCCCAACCCCTGTCAACTACAACTCGCCTACCAAGGGCCAGCTACTGGTGGATAAGAATAATTACGCGGATCAAAATTCGGCGACAGCGCTAAAAAAAACGGGAACCGCCCCCTATGCACCATCAACAAGTAATCCCTTTTCCATTTTCAGCATCCCCACAAAAAACACCAAACCTGATACGATGCTGGCTATGCCCGCAGGTAGTATTATTTTGATAGATGCCCGGGCGGACAATGAGAAGGTCGGCTTTATGCCATTGGAAAGTGATATGCAAAAAAAAGGATACACCACGGTGGGACTGCAATTAGACAAAAAACTGTCGGGCTGGTTCAAAGATAATTTTATTGAAAAAAATATCAGCATCGATAGTAACCATCCGCGGCACCTGGAGATCATGATCCGTAAATTCTGGTTCAGTAATGGTGTGAGTGAACTTTATTCTGTAGCCAATCCAAAACTCCGGACCACTTTGTATTATCAATTTGATGTATATAGTTCTTTTAACCTGGGTTACTATCCCCAGCAGAAGATCACAGGTAGTTTTACAACATTGTATGACAAAGGAAATGCGTACAACGAACTGACCGATTCTTTGTTTGCAGTTTTAAGAAAAGAACTCCACAGGCAGAATCTTGAAGTCAAAGAAGTTGACTCCAACTGGCAGTCACCGATCGATTTTAATGATTATTACAATTCTAAAATGCGGCAGGTATCACATTTTGAACAAATGCCCCGGGGATTATATGCTACTTACCAGGATTTTTTAGAAAAGAATATCTCAGGCGATAGTGTGGAACTGGTAAAACAGTATTCAAATTATGACCGTGCGGAAATGTATGCCTGCCAGTTAACTGCTTTTAAAGACAGACAGCATATCCCCTCGAATAAATCATGGGGTTATTATGATGGGAGTTTTCTTTTCCTTAATACCGGAAATGGATTCTTTGTGAAACTGATCCGTTCGAAAGAGAATTTTAATTTTTATCACTTAAGAAATATTCAGCAGGACCGGATCAAGCAGGATATTCTCAGCGGGATCAATATCGGAAATACTTCTTACCGGTTATTGAAGGATTATACAAAAGCTTTTGCGCTTACTTACCAACTGGATACTGATACAGGCATCCTATATTGATCACATATCATTCACGATCTTTTTATAACTTGTAACAATCCCTTTGATCAACGAGGAACTGAAACCCTGGTGCTCCATTTCATTCAAACCCGCGATAGTACAACCTTTAGGCGTGGTAACTTTATCAATTTCCTGTTCAGGATGCGTATTCTTTTGTAATAATAATTCGGCGGCTCCTTTTACAGTTTGTGCGGCAATCAGCGAAGCAGTTGCGGCACTGAAGCCGATCTCTATACCGCCCTGGATATTCGCGCGTATGTAACGCATCGCATAGGCAGTTCCGCAGGCGCCTAAAACGGTGGCAGCATCCATCAGTTTTTCTTCTATAAAAACCGATTTACCCAATTGGTCGAAAAGTCCTGCGGTAAATTTTGTTTGTTCTTCATTTGCCTGGTGTGCATAAATGCAGGTCATGCTTTGGCCAATGGCAATAGCCGTATTGGGCATGGCACGGAAAAGAACAAACTGGTCTCCAATAATTTCCTGCAGGTCCTTGATCCATACCCCGGTAACTACACTAATGATAACATGTTTTTTCGCATCAAGATGAGACTGTATCTCTGAAAGAACATCTTTTACCTGGAAAGGTTTTACGGCAAGCACTATCCAGTCTGCAAATTTTACTGCGTCGATATTGTTGCTGCTGATCACAACGCCTTTGTCGGCTAATGAAGAAAGCGCAGCGGTATTTCTCCTTGTTACGATAAGATGATCAGCAGAAACAAAACCGCTGTTCACCAACCCTTCGGCCATGGCTGCGCCGAGATTGCCCCCGCCGATAATGGCTATTTTTTTATCAGTCATGATTGAGTAGTTAATAGTTAAAATTGAATAGTTAATAACGTGTTGTGCTATTTAAAAAACCTTCTTTGTAGCTCGAGTACTTCATATCTCTGTGTTTCGTACGGATAGTATTATGCATTGGCATAAGGGCGCCTGTGCTTATTAATTGATATGTTACTTTTTGCCTATCATTTATCTATGTGAAACCCTATGTGTCTTATGTGCCTATGTGGTTCAAAAATAAGAGCGATATTGAACCACATAGGCACATATGACACATAGGCTACCACATAGTTTTTATTCTTTTTAACGCGTTACGCTATT
>JAQBNJ010000172.1 GCA_028288645.1 Sediminibacterium sp. | reverse complement strand
TGATATCTGAAAAACTGATCTCTGCATCAATGATGATCTCGGGGATCAGCAATTCTTCCGTGATCAGTAAACTTACTTCCCTGTCAAATGCTTCTGAAAAAGCGGGTACATTTTCCGGCAGCATGGTCATTCCTGCGGCTGCAAAATGACCGCCATATCCCAATAAATGTTCGCGACAGGCGTGTACTGCCTCATATAAATTAAATCCGGCAACGCTTCTTGCACTGCCCGCTACATATTCGCCACTGCGGGTTAAAACAACGGTAGGACGATAATGCGTTTCAATTAACCGGCTGGCTACAATGCCCACCACCCCCTTGTGCCAATGTTCCTGGTACACAACCGTTGTTTTGCGTTTGGCCGAATGAGGATCGTTCTGGATGAGTGTCAATGCTTCTTCGGTGATACTGCTGTCGGCTTCACGGCGGTCAACATTGTCGCTATGAAGCATTTCTGCAAAAGCGAGCGCCTTATTGTAATCGTGTTCAACAAAAAGTTGTACCGCTTTGCGGGCATCGTCCATCCTCCCGGCAGCGTTCACCCTCGGGGCGATCACAAAAACAAGGTTACTGATATGCATGTGTTTTTGTACGCCGGCCAACTGCATCAATGCCCTGATGCCTGCACATGGGTTCTCATTTACTTTTTTCAATCCATAAAACGCAAGTATCCTGTTCTCGCCGGTTATCGGAACAATATCGGCGGCGATGGCTGTGGCAACAAGGTCAAGATAACTTAAATAACTTTCTTCAGGCAGGCCCAGTTTTTCCGAGAGCGCCATCATCAATTTAAAACCTACCCCGCAGCCACACAATTCTTTGTATGGATAATTGCAATCTGCCTGCTTGGCATTTAATATGGCAATTGCCGGGGGCAATTCTTCATCAGGTAAATGGTGGTCGCATACAACAAAATCAATCCCCAATATTTTTGCATATTTGATCAGGTCAACGGATTTAATGCCGCAATCGAGTGAAATGATCAATGTAAACCCATTCTCTTTCGCAAAATCGATACCCAGCTTTGATACACCATATCCTTCGCGGTAGCGGTGCGGAATATAAAAATCAGTATCACTGTAAATAGAATGAATGAATTGATAAACACTTGCAACAGAGGTGGTGCCGTCAACATCATAGTCGCCAAATACAAGGATCTTTTCTCCTTTTTCAAAGGCGCTGAGAATACGGGCCACTGCTTTGTCCATGTCTTTCATTAACCAGGGATCATGGAGCCCGGAAAGTTCGGGACGGAAATACTGTTTTGCTTTTTCAAAATCATCGATACCTCTCTGCACAAGAATGCTGCAAAGCGTCCTGTTTATTTTCAGTGCTTCCCGGAGTAAAGTTGTCTTTTCTTCATCGGCCTTTAATATGTTCCATCTTTTCTGCATCAGTATTTCCGGTCGGTAGTGTAACGAACCAGTTCTTCCAATGCCTTGCGTACATCGGAATCGGGGAATTGATATAGAATGTGCAATGCTTCATCACGAAATGCCAGCATTTTGTCTGTAGCATATTGAATACCACCGCATTGTTGTACCGTATCCACCACAAACTGCACTTTGTCTTTTTGGGTGTTCTCATTCCTGACAATATAAATGAGTTTACGCTTCAACTCGGGCGAACAATTATTCAGTGCATAGATCAGAGGAAGGGTTAATTTTTTTTCTTTGATATCATTGCCGGTTGGTTTGCCAACATCCTGTGTGCCATAATCGAACAGGTCGTCTTTGATCTGGAATGCCATACCGACCTTCTCGCCAAACAGTTTGAGCTGGTCTACCTGTTTGGGATCTTCAAAAGTAGTGGAGGCCCCGGCTGCGCAGGCTGACGCGAGTAAAGAAGCCGTTTTCCCTTTGATGATATCATAATAGATGTCCTCGTTCAGGTTAAGCTTACGTGATTTTTCGAACTGTAGCAATTCCCCTTCACTCATCAGTTTGAAGGCCTCCGTTAAGATCTCGAGTACAAGGTGGTCCTTGTTCGTTAGGGATAACAATAAACCTTTGGACAGAAGATAGTCTCCCACCAGGATAGCGATCTTGTTCTTCCACAGTGCATTGACGGAAAAAAAGCCACGGCGCTCCATGGAATCATCCACCACATCATCATGAACAAGGGTGGCTGTATGGACCAATTCTACAAGCGAAGCTGCGCGGTAAGTGCTGTCATTGATCGGGCCGCCCAGTTTTGCGCTCAGCAGAACAAACATCGGTCTCATCTGCTTTCCCTTGCGCTTTACGATGTACTGCATGATCCTGTCCAGTAAAGCGATCCTGCTCTTTACGGCTTCTTTAAAGTGTGCCTCGAACATATTAAGTTCTTCCGCAAGGACCTTTTTTGCTAAATTCATGGATCAAAAATATGCTGCAATATAGTGTTGATATAGGCAATAAATAATATCAAAGCAGCGTTAATTCATCCAATACGGTCATTACGTAGCAATAATACCCTAATATTTTGGGTTAAAAATTGTGTGAGTGCTTCACAATGCATATTTTTACAATGTTTCCTTTTGGCAATATTCTTTTAATAATAAACATTTCTTATGGCAAGCAAAAAGTACATTTTAGTATTAGCTCTGATCGTTCTGATACAGTCGGTCGGTTTAGCTCAAACAGATTGGGGTTGGGATTGGAAGGACACTTCCAAAATTGCAGTGCAAAACCTGCCCCAGCACAATGAATTCCTCAACAACCAATATCCTTATCCTGCACGTCCGCGCGACCAGTGGGAACTCGGTTTTGCTGTTGGGTATGCACAACTTACCGGAGACGTTAAGTCTAAAGGTGGATTCGGCGGTATGGTTTCCTTACGGAAAGCGTTGAACCACACATTTTCTGTTCGTGCCGGCCTTACCGGTATGCTCACTTCGGGTTCTCCAAATGCTTACGGAACTGCGGTTGGCCAGGTGGCGTACAAAAACCAGACCCACCAACTGAGTTTTGATGTGATCGCTTCGCTGAACAGCAAAAGTTATTACCGCGGTAATCCTAAAACCAATGTTTACCTTTTAGGCGGTTACAGCCTGAATGCTGCAAGGGTTTTGTTTAAAACTCCGAATGGCGCCCAGCCGGGTGGCTATTCTACTTTCTACGGATTTAATAATACCGGCACTGTTCCGAATAATCAGGCCGGCACAATTACTTCCATCGGTGGTGCAGCGGTTACTCCGCCCAACGGCAACCCCAGCCATGCTTACAGGTTATTCCATGGCCTGGATTTAGGTGGTGGTATTGCGTTTAAAGTATCCAATAAAGTAAATGTTGGCCTTGAACATAAATTCACATTTACCGTACCGGGTTATGACTTACTTGACGCTGTTGCAGGCGGTAACGGTTCCGGGCTTACCAGTGATGATTACTATGGCTTTACCAGTTTTCGTGTAAACGTGAACATTGGTAATAAAGCGAAAAGAGTTGAACCATTGTGGTGGCTTAATCCAAACAACTATGTTTACAGTGAGTTGAACATACCTAAGCACATGAAACTGCCTAAAGTGGTTTTACCTGATGCTGATGGAGATGGAGTAACAGACCAGTTCGATCTTGAACCAAATACACCGAAAGGCGCACCTGTTGATAGCCATGGTGTTGCTAAAGATACCGATGGTGATGGCGTTCCTGATTACAGGGATAAAGAAGTTCTGACACAGAAATCATGCTTCCCTGTGAACAATGATGGTGTTGGTAGCTGCCCTGAGCCTGCATGTTGCAAAGAAGTAAAAGACATGATTGCTAACTGGAAACCAGCTCCGGAAAAAGCAGCGCCTGAGTGTACAATTGGTACACTGCCAAGCATACAATTCAAAGGCAATGCAAAACTGAGCAAAGATGCTATGACCCTGTTAAATGGTGTAGCTGCAAGGGTTAACGCTAATCCTACCTGTAAGGTTAAAGTGATTGGTTATGGCGCTGCCAGCAAAGCTGCCCAGCAATTAAGCTGGGAAAGAGTGAACGCTGTGATCAAATACCTTTCTGAAAAACAAGGTGTTTCTGAAAGCAGGTTACTGTTTGTTTATGCACAGGATGGCGATTCTAATACCGTTGATCTCCAGGGAACCCTGGAAGGCGGTCCGAATACCGTACCTGCTCCACATCCAAACCTGAGAAGCAAGAACTAGTCGCTGATCTGGATATATAATTTGAAGAGGCCCCGCAATTGCAGGGCCTCTTTTTTTAATATTGAACACTGAGCAAGGAATGTTGAATGATGAAGTATTGACCGCTAATGTTGTGAGAACACAGCTAACAACGGCAATCCCAGTTCAACATTCAAAATTCCTTGCTCAGTGTTCAATATTTATTTTCCCTACGGGTTGAGCAGGTTAAAATGCAGTTCCCCAAAATTCTGCAACGAAGAAAGCTTAAGATCCGCAGCGCCCCATCGTTCATCTTTTGC
>JAQBNJ010000018.1 GCA_028288645.1 Sediminibacterium sp. | reverse complement strand
TTTTTCAAACACTTTCAGGATCATCATGTTCTTCTTATCCGGGTGGCGCTTCTGGAAGGAGTTCAGGAATTTTTTGATAGCGCCATTGTCGAACGAGTTCACTGTTACGATCTGTGTATGCGTTAAGATGATACAGATAGGGATGGTTATATAAAATGCATCGCTGTCGTTGAATGAATTGTTCTCAGTAGGTGTTTTGATAACGACAAACTTCACGTTGTTTTCCATCTCGTAACGTGGACGCTCATCTATATCCAATGAATCGCGCAGAAATTCGATAGGAATCTCAAGGTCCTCACTGAGTTCAATAAATTCTTCTTCTTTAAAAGGTGGAACAAGGTTCACCCATACACCCATATCAGGCTTGTCAATTTCGAGTGTCTGGCCTTCTACGTTTTTGAAGTATTGGATCATGGGAGAAGGTGTTAGGTGTTAGCAGTTAGGTTTTAGCGGTTAGGCATTAGGTATTAGGTGTTAGCAGTAAGGAGCTAATAGCTAATACCTAACTCCTAATAGCTGGCTCACAAGTCAACTGTTCCTTTAAAAACAAAAACAGCCGGGCCGCAAAGCCAGATATTCTGAAAAGTTTCTTCGCCGGTCTTATCAAATTCAACCGCCAGGTGGCCGCCTTTGGTTTGTACTTCTATGCGGTTAAATCCATTGTCGTTATGCGCGAATACCAATGCAGAAGCCGTTACACCGGTGCCGCAACTATAGGTTTCATCTTCAACGCCACGTTCATAGGTTCGTACAATGATGTGGTGGTTTTCGGATTCCACGAAATTTACATTGATACCGGATTCCACGAAATCTTTGCTGTAGCGAATCTCTTTTCCCTGTGAGAATACATTCATGTTCATTACATCACTTACGCCTTTCACATAATGAGGAGAACCTGTGTCCAGTAAAAAATCACCATGATGATTTGTAACGCCGTTCACATCTTTCATTTTCAGGTTGATCCATCCGTTATCACCCATTGTTGCTTCGTGTTCTCCATCCACTGCGATAAAACGATAGAGTTCCTTGTGAATGCCCAGATCATACGCAAATTTTGTTAAACATCTCCCGCCATTGCCACACATACTACTTTCGCGTCCGTCGGCATTGAAATAGGTCATTTCAAAATCATAACCCGGAATTGTATTCAACAGCATCAACCCGTCAGCGCCAATGCCAAAACGCCTGTCGCACAAATGTTTTACCTGCGAAGTGGTCAATGAAAGTTTGCTGTCCCTGTTATCAAAGATCACAAAGTCATTTCCGGTGCCCTGGTATTTGTAGAATGTTGCCGTCATAGGTTCTTGTTTCTTGTTTCTGGATGCTGGATACTGGATGCTGGATTCGATGTTGGTTTGAACTGCTTTTATTAATAAGATCAACGCATCTAAATTAATGCAACGCTGCCAGTATCCAGCATCCAGCATCTATAACCCCGAGATTATTCCTAATGTTTTAGTGATCAAATTCTGAACAGCTGCCGCGCCATCTTTGCTGAATTCTTTTTCAACACGGTTGGCAACAATAGCACTTAAACTCAGGCATTGATGTCCGAGCAGTTTGCCCAATCCATAAATACCGCTGGTCTCCATCTCAAAGTTAGTGATCCGGTGGTTACCATAGCGAAATGCTGTTAACTGGTCTATCAGGTCAGGATTCGTCAATCCCAAACGCAATACCCTTCCCTGCGGGCCATAAAACCCCGGGCAGGTTACAGTAATGCCGTGGTGAAAGCCCTCCACAAAATGTTTTTGTATGGACGAACCGGCAGAAGCAATATAAGGCGCTGCATACTGGCTACCCATTTGCGTATGCGTGATGAAAGCTTTTAACAAATGCATTTCCTCGTCATTGTTTTCCTGGCGATAAAAATTCAGCAGGTTATCAACACCGATGGCATGTGTGCTGGCCACAAAACTATCAACCGGTACATCTGCCTGCAACGCTCCCGAGGTACCCACACGAACAATGGTTAATTGTGTGAGTTTGGGTTTAACAGTGCGGCTCTCAAAATCAATATTGGCCAGTGCATCCAGTTCATTTACCACGATATCAATATTATCTGTACCGATACCTGTGGATACAACAGAGATCCGTTTCTTGCCAATATGGCCAGTATGTGTTACAAATTCACGGTGCTGGCTCCGGCTCTCAACTTTATCAAAATGTTTGCTTACTTCTCCAACGCGGTCCGGATCGCCAACGGTAATGATGGTATCTGCGAGTTCTTCGGGCCTTACATCGAGATGGTACACGGCTCCACGGCTGTTAATGATCAATTCACTTTCTGCGATCCTGTTCATAGTTCAATTGTTAGCCGCCAAATTTCGGGTTTTCAGATTTAGAATTTTAAATTTAGTTTGATTGCTTTATTTTCGCTCCCCGGAACCGGTAAAACGGAGCATAAAAGGTCCTGTGACCGAGTGGCTAGGTAGAGCTCTGCAAAAGCTTCCACAGCGGTTCGAATCCGCTCGGGACCTCAGAAGTAAGGATCACTTTGATAGTGATCCTTACTTATTTTTATTCTTACATAAGTTGACAATCAACTAGTTGAATTTCAATCCTCTATAACATTTTCTCGGGTTGCCAACCTCATATCTTTACACAGGCTGACTTTTCTTAAAATCCGGTTTAAATGATCGAGTAAAAATCGAGTAAACGTAAAAAGTAATGACTTTACCTGTAAAGCTTATCTGCCAAATCAAGCATGGGCCGAAGCCTGAGGAAATACCATGTTATTTTCAAATAGACCATATTTTAGTATTTCTGTTGTACCTAACTTTAACGGATAATATTTTTTACTCTTTCAAACCTGTTTTATGGATGACCGGAGAAAATTTATCTATGATGGATTGAAGGCAACAGCAATTACAGGCATTATAGGTATGGGATTGCTGGCCGGTTGCAAAGAGGAGGAGGATGATGAAAAAAAAGTATCGCCTCCCGAGGATCTGATGCAGGAGCATGGATTGTTAAACCGCGTATTACTAATTTATGATACTTGCCGCACTCAATTGATCAACAAACAGCCTTCTGCGGATGAGGCGCTACTAAATGCTGCCGGCATTATCCGAACCTTTGTAGAAGATTACCATGAAAAACAGGAAGAAGATTACCTGTTCCCCCGTTTTGAAAAAGCCGGGCAGTTGACCGATCTCGTGGCTTTGCTTCGTATCCAGCATAAAGCAGGGAGAGACGTTACCGACCAGATTGTTCAACTCGCGAAATCAAGAACCAAGATAGAAGCGGAGATCCAAAAACTCATTGAGCGCCTTGGCGCATTCAACACTATGTACAGACCTCATGAATCAAGGGAGGACACGATTTTATTTCCTGCATTCAGAAAACTGGTTTCACAGCATGAGTATGATTCACTCGGAGAAGAATTTGAAAAAAATGAGCAAAAGTTATTTGGCAAAGAAGGATTTGAACATATGGTTGAAAAAGTTGCCAATATCGAAAAATCATTAAACATTTTCGAACTGGCGCAGTTTACACCTAAACTATAAATTACGAATGTTATATAAAAAAAATACGCATCCGTTCCACCTGCTTGTTTTTATTTCTTTCTTGTTTTTTATTTTTTGCATTTCTTCTGCAAATGGACAATCGATTCAACTCTCTATAAAAGAAACGTTACAGAAAATTGAGACGCATCTGCCAATATTGGAAACCTACCGTCAACAGGCAAATGCTGCACAACAAAATATCGCACTTGTAAAAAATACATCCGTGCCGGATCTCACTGCGGACTACCAGGTGAATATGGCTACCTATAATAATATTACCGGGATGAGTTACCCCGGATTCTTATTGCCAATCAGTGGACCACCTTCACCCAATAATGATATTAATTTCGTACCGGGTTCTGCAATTGGAGCCCTGATCAAATGGAACCCTTTTACTTTTGGCCGCCGGCCGGCTGCTATTGAAAAGGCGGAAGCACAATTCAAACAGGCCAACGCTGCCTATAATGAACAATTGTTCCAATATCAGTACACTGCGATGAATAATTACCTGCAGGCATTGTATTATAAACAAGTGATCAAAAGTGTAGAGGCTTCTATTGAGCGGAATAAAATAGGGTTAGAGCAATCGCTTGTACTCGCCCAAAATGGGTTAAAGGCAGGGATCGATACTACACAGTTTCAGGCTTCTATTGCACAATCAGAGATTGATTTGTTACAGGCCCAGCGAACTTACCAGCAGGTTTTGACGGAGCTAAAATGGTTAACAGGAACTGAGGCTCCCAATGACAAGATCATATTAACGGATTCATTTTTTGCACAACCTGCCAATCCGCCGGCAGATACTTCGCTCAGTAACCAACATCCATATTATCAATCATTACAGGCACAGAAAAACAGCACGACTGCGGCATTAAAAGAGATAGAAAAATCATGGGTTCCACAACTGGATTTCTGGGGTAACCTGTATGCACGTGGATCCGGTGTAGATGCCGGCGGCGCTGTTCATAAATGGGACGGGTTGGGATTTTCCCGTACCAATGCAGGAATTGGATTACAACTTAGTTTTCCTGTTTTGCAGTATAGTAAAGTAAACATCCAGAAGAAACAATATCAATCATTATTGAAAGCAGATGATGCGAGATTATCACAGGCAAGACTGGACATAGGCAAACAAACGGAAACTGCACTAGCACAATACTGGCAGGATGTAAAGATCGCTGATAAGTCACCTGTATTGTTGAAAGCCGCAAGGGATGTTTACCAGGGATTGAAACTCAGTTACGAAACAGGGCTGATCGATTTTACAAGATTGGCACAGGCAC
>JAQBNJ010000150.1 GCA_028288645.1 Sediminibacterium sp. | reverse complement strand
TCGCTCGTTCGAAATGACGTTATACTAGGTAGCCCATGCTTTATCCCCCTTCTTATACTCAATACATCCCTCATATTTCCCCGGAACGGCAACATAGCGTAACGCCTGTTTCGCGCCTACTTCTGATGTGAAGTAACCCCATAAGGTCAGTTCTTTCATCATGCGGAAATAATGGGTTGGGTCGTCTTTCTTTTTAGACTTCTGGTATTCTTTTGATTCGGTGTCCAAAGCAACCAGCAGGTCATGGCGCTGTTCGGGTGAACTGTCCATGAATGTTTTGTTGTTCTTCTTCTTGCTGGCTTCATTCAGTTTGTCCATACCTTCCAAAAAGAGCTTCTGGTCTTTGTCTTCATAGCAATCTTTTACGATCACTGTCATGAACTCACCCACTTTAGCCGCTTTGGCGCCGGGTGTTTTGGTTGCAGGTAAAATGGTTTCAGCCACTTCATCGAGGTAAGCGATATCAGTTGCTGAAAAATTCAGGGTATGGGCCGAAGGCTTGCAACCCGATAAAAATGCATCAGCGCCCAAAATAGTTCCACCCAGGAGCAAGGCTACACTGGAGATGGCTTCTCTTCTATTCATGAGATTGTGTTTTAAAGTTTTTAGATATCAACCGGTTATTGTGAATAGTGAATAGTCAATGGTGAATGTTTCCTATTGACTATTCTCTATTGCCCATTCACTCTATAAATTTTGTTTCTTCAATTCACTCACCGCATGATCCACCGCTCTTGCAGTAAAGGCCATATAGGTAAGTGATGGGTTTACGCAGGCAGCAGAGGCCATGAAAGAACCGTCTGTTACATATACGTTAGGTGCATCCCAAACCTGGTTGAAACTATTTACAACAGAGGTCTTTGGATCGGCGCCCATTCTTGCTGTTCCCATTTCGTGGATACCGCGGCCCTGGATACCATTGGAATCACGGCTTGTGATCTCTTTTACGCCCATGGCCTCAAGCATTTCAACCGCATCCTGCTGCATGTCTTTGCGCATTTTCAGTTCATTCTCTTTCAGCTCTGCATCAAAAGAAAGAACATTCAATCCCCATTTATCTTTCTTCGTTTTATCGAGTGTGATCTTATTTGCATGATCAGGAATGATCTCACCAAAACCGCCGAGGTTCATCGTCCATGCGCCTGGTTCTGCGATAGCATCCTTGTATTCGCCACCGATGGCCAGTTCAGGAACTTCATGGCCGTAACCTTGTCTTCCGGCACCACCCTGGTAACCGAAGCCGCGGATATAATCTCGTTTATCACTACCAACATTACGGTAACGCGGAATATAAATACCGTTTGCGCGGCGTCCGAAATAATATTTGTCTTCGTATCCATCTACTTTTCCGCTGGCACCAACACCTAAATGGTGGTCCATCACATTATGCCCCAGTTCACCGCTGCTGCTACCCAAACCATCGGGCCATACATCGGTGGCAGAATTCATCATGATCCAGGCTGAGTTGAATGTTGATGCATTCAGGAACACGATCTTTGAATTGAACGTGTATGTTTTATTGGTTTCTGCATCCAGCACTTCCACACCGGTTGCGCGTTTTTTATCTTTATCGTACAAAACCTTTGTAACGATGGACCATGGACGAAGCGTGAGCTTTCCTGTTTTCATCGCCGCAGGCAAAGTAGAGGACTGTGTGCTGAAATAAGCGCCGAACGGGCAACCCAACCAGCATTTATTCCTGAACTGGCAGGCGGTTCTTCCTTCGTGTGCTACGGTGATGTTGGCAGTACGGCCAATGATCATGTTACGTGCGCCTTTGTAATATTCTTTCAAACGAATAGCTGCATCTTTTTCAACGCAAGTCATATCCATTGGCGGAAGAAATTGGCCATCAGGCAATACAGCCAAACCATCGCGGTTACCGCTGATGCCGGCGAATTTTTCTACATAGTCGTACCAGGGTTCTATTTCTTTATAACGTACCGGCCAGTCAACGGCGATACCGTCTTTTTTATTTGCTCCAAAATCCATATCGCTCCAGCGATAACTTTGCCTTCCCCACATCAATGAACGCCCGCCTACATGGTAACCGCGGAACCAGTCGTAACGCTTTACTTCCGTATAAGGACTTTCTCTTTCATCCACCCAGTAATCGAGGTTGGTTTCATTGAGCGGGTAATCGCGGTTGAGCACAGGATAATCTTTGATCATCTGCTGTGTTTTTCTTCCGCGATGCGGGTAATCCCATGCTTCCTTGTTGGCGTTCACATAATCTTTTACGTGTTCGATGTTTCGCCCGCGTTCCAGCATCAATACGGTTAACCCTTTTTCTGTGAGCTCTTTGGCAGCCCAGCCGCCACTGATACCTGAGCCGACGACGATTGCGTCGAAAGTTTGATCGGACATGTTTCGTTGTTTAGAATTGTTTGTTTATTAGAACGTTTGGGGTTTGTAGTTTGGGGTTTGTGGTTCTTCAACTCCAAACACCAAACTCTACATCCGAACGGTTTATACGTCGCAAATCATTACTGCTTTCCTCAACGATGCTATTTTATCCGCTGCTGCCGGGATAAATTCCTGCGCTACATAACCGGTAAATCCTGTTTTCTTGATGGCCTCCATGATGGCAGGATAATACAGTTCCTGTGTTTCATCTATCTCATGCCGGCCCGGAACGCCGCCGGTATGGTAGTGGCCGAAGTACACATTGTAATCCTGTATGGTACGGATCACATCGCCCTCATCTATCTGCATGTGATAGATATCGTACAGCAATTTAAAATTGGGTGAGGCAACGCGTTTACATAATTCAACACCCCACCATGATCTGTCGCACATATAATCTTTGTGATTGATCTTGCTGTTGAGCAGTTCCATTGTTACCGTTACACCTCTTTTTTCTGCCTGGCCAATGATCTGTTTTAATCCTTCTACACAATTCTTTAATCCTGTTTCATCATCCTTTCCATCCCTGTTACCGCTGGCGCAGAAAAGATTTTTATAACCGGCATCGGCAACAAGGTCTATGTGTTCCTGGTAACTTTTTATAAGTGTAGAATGGTATTGTTTATCGTTCCATCCTTTTGTTAAACTGATTTCAGCACCATTGCACATGGTGGAAATAAGGTTGTATTTTTTTAGTGTGGGCCAATCTTTAGGGGGAACGAGGTCGATACCCACTAACCCGATCTCAACAGCGGCAACACAAAGTTCATCCAATGTTAAACTGCTATAGCACCAGCGGCAAACTGAATGATTGATGTTTCCTTTCAGCATGGTTGTTTTTTTATCGCCCGCAGCAAAAGAGGGTAACACGGCAGAACCTGCTGCAAGAGCGGCGGAGCCAGCCAGGATATTTTTTATGGCAGAGCGCCTGTCGGGATGTTGACTCATAATCTTTTCACTT
>JAQBNJ010000147.1 GCA_028288645.1 Sediminibacterium sp. | reverse complement strand
TTCATTTCTGAGCGCCCGCTTTTTGAAAACTCATCGGTCTTATCCCCGGCCCACCCACCTGGAAAATCTTTTCTGAATCTTCCGTCACCTTCCTCTTTTGTACCGGTCATTAACACTTCGGTTCCATAATAAATTTGAGGGATGCCGCGTGTAGTTAATAAAAAAGCCAACCCTTGTTTATAACGTTTCAGATCTGTATCCTCCACGCGGTTAAAACGCGACAGGTCGTGGTTATCTAAAAATGTGAGAAGATTATACGGATCGGGATAGATAAAATCCTGTGCGATATCCTCGAAAATATTTGTCAGATACCCATTATCAGCCTTACCATCAAAAGCAGTTTGTGTAATAAATGTAAGTGAGAAGTCCATGGATGTTTTTAAAAACGAATTGCGATTGCTGAGGTTGGATTTTTGTTGCCACCATGCCGGTGCTGTAGCTTTATTGTACCATGTTTCTCCAACGATATTAAAGTCGGGGTACTCATCATTTACTTCTTTGCACCAACGGGCCAGGAAATCATAATCGAGGTAGGAATAGGTGTCCTGCCTGATACCATCAATACGTGCATACTCAATCCACCAGATACTGTTTTGTATAAGATAGGTTGCAAGATGCCGGTTACGCTGATTCAGATCGGGCATGCCCCTGGTGAACCAGCCATTTAAAAATGTATTTCTTTCTGTTGCCGATGCATGAACATCCATTACAGTAACTGTGGCATGATTGGTCTGCAGGAAAACGCCATCATTATTGATCCAGTCTTTGGATGGCAGATCATTCATCCACCAATGGGAACTGCCGCAATGATTAAATACCATATCCATCACCATTTTCATTCCTTTTGCATGCGTATTCTTTACCAGCGTTTTAAATTCTTCATTGGTGCCAAAACGTTTGTCCATATTATAAAAATCGGTGATCGCATAGCCGTGATAAGAACCGCCCCGCATTTTATTTTCCTGTATAGGATTTAACCATACGGTAGTAATACCGAGGTCCTTCATATAATCAAGATGCCTGGCTATCCCTTCCAGATCACCACCATGCCGGGAATTCGGGTTCGTGCGGTTAACGGTCACACTGTCCCAATTATCATTCGCCGTGCTGCCATTTGCAAAACGGTCAGGTGTTATGAGATACAATACATCGGATGCATTAAAACCAAGCGCCCCGCTTTTATCGGTACGCGGTAAAAGAGAATAGTTATAAGTAAATTTCTCAGAGCCATCGGTAAATTGCATCGGCACCATACCGGGCTTTGTGGTTTTGGCAATACTGATATAAACAAACAGGTAGTTGGGATTTGTTGCCTTTGCAATTTCCTTTATGGTGATGCCCGGATATTTTATCGCCAGTTTTGCCGCGCTGATATTAGGCCCGTAAACCATGATCTGCAATTCTGTGTTTTTCATACCCGTCCACCAATTGGATGGCTCAACCCTTTTAATTTCTATGGCACTAACAGTTGATGACACCAATACTATTGCGATGCAAAACAATACAGTAACTATATTTTTATTCGTTCTCATATCGTATCAGTTATTCGTTAATTTTTTAAAACCATATAAGTAAATGGTTCCAGGGTTATCGAACTTCCCAGGTTTGTTTTAGATCCGTCGAACGCATCCTTCCACGAACTGTTTGTCAGCTCAGCAGGCAAAGTATAGATAACCTGTTTATTTCGCAAATTAGATAATACCAATACTTTTTTTGATCCCTGTATTTTAGTGAACACACAAACATCATCACTGCTGTATGATGTTAATGCGCCTCTTCTGATGGGTTCACTGCTGTTTCTGAAAGCGATGATCTTTTTGTATTCTGCCGTTACATCCGGGTTGTTCAGTGTCCAGTCGATATGGGTAGAAGTAAATGGAAAGACCAACCTGAATGGCGTTCCTACTTCCTGGCCATTGTATACCATCGGAATTCCTTTCATGTAAGCCACCACAACAAAAGCGGCCATGGATCCTTTTTTTCCTCCAAATAAATCCAAAGGTGTCCCATCCGAACTGTTCACATCATGATTAGTGAGGTACCTTATGATTGACTGGCCTTCTTCCGTGGCTCCTCTGAAATCCCGTATGTTCATTGTATCGATCGACCTCACCGATTTATTCCTATTATAAATATTTTTTAAGTTACCAAAAAAACCAAATCCGAAATTATAATCAAACCCGGCACTATAATGTTCCGGGCGGCCTCCTTCTGCCAGCATTAATAATTTATGGTTAGTGATCGTTTTTAGTGTATCAATTGCCTGCTTCCAGAAATCGATTGGTGGGCCATCTGCATAATCACAACGGAACCCGTCAACATTTGCTTTGTACACCCATGATTTCATGGACCTGATCAAGGCAAGTCGCATATCAGTATTCTTGAAATTTAATTGTGCTACATCTCTCCAGTTCCTGGGGTATTTAATTTTTCCTGCGGTATCCGTTTCATACCAACCTTTGTTAGCTATCCATGGATGATCCCATGAAGTATGATTGGCAACGATATCGATGAGTACCGCGATTTTACGTTTATGTGCGCCATCTACAAGGGCACGCAGATCGTCCAGTGTTCCGAATTCGCTTCCGACAAGATCATAATCTTTTGTTGCATAAGGCGAGTTGACCGAATTGAGTACGCCAACAGGATAGATAGGCATCAGGTAAATAACATTAATGCCTAATGCTTTGATTGAATCCAAACGCGCAGTAACTCCTTTCAGATCCCCATTCTTACTGAAAGAACGCATATTAACCTGGTACATGGTTACATCCCTGCGATCCGGAACATCTTTGAATGGTTTGCCGTATTGAGGAGGATATGGCTGGTCCTGCTTTGCAAATAAAATGGATGAACTGCAAAGCAAAATCAGTAATGCGCTGAATAAAATGCTTGTGATTTTTTTCATACTATTTATAAATTAATTCTTATTGTGTTTTTGCGATTATCTGATAAGGTGTTTTACACTCATTAATTAGATTAAGTTGCCGAAAGTCGGGGCAAAAAGCTGGAACGCAAAGACCGCTAAGTACCGCAAAGTACGCAAGGAAAACCTTTGCGTTCATTGCGAAACCTTTGCGGTCTTTGCGTTCCAGCTTTTCGTCTACACATATAAACTGTTTAAAAAAAGTAATCGTCTCAACTTATTAAAAAGCCCGCCGAACAGGCAGGCTTCTTAATCAATTCAAAATGCTGTTTGCAAGTTTTTCATATTTGCTAATTTGCAGCACACTTATTTTTTCAAAAGAACAGAACTTGATGCAGGTATGCTTACACTCTTGTTTTTGAGATTGGCATTTTTATCCTTGTAAAATATTTTAGTGTATTGCGCAAGGTCATCGGGTAAGGTTACTGTAACCTCCGCGCCTGATACATTGTGTATCACCAATACCGGCTCATCCCCTGTCCTTACAAAAGCACTCAATGCAGGGTTATTAAAATTCACAGGTTCCAATTCTCCATAGGTAAGCGCCTTACTGGAGTTCCGCAACTGGATCCATTTTTTATAATGATTATACAATGAATTTTGATCTTTCATCTGCGTGCTCAACGGTATCATGGTTGAATCATTACTGTTGAATGGCTTTTCCCAGGTGGTACGTGCTTTATCTTTCTCTTTGGTATCCCATATAAAAGGTTCGCGGATGCCCTGGTCGGGTTTTTTGCCAAACATTCCAATTTCTTCTCCATAATATAAATAGGGCGAACCGGGCAGCGTGAGCAAAATAGAAGCCGCCATTCTTGCTTTGTCAGGATTGTTATTAAGCGAACTCATGATACGCACCTGGTCATGATTGGTAAGAAATGTTGCATCAACAT
>JAQBNJ010000139.1 GCA_028288645.1 Sediminibacterium sp. | reverse complement strand
TCCAGGGGAGATAAGTTTTCAAAGACGCCCCGCTGCCTTTTGTGATACGAATATCCAGGTCGTTCACTAAATTCTTAGTATGGTTGTTAAGCACATTCACGTTATCAACGGTTCCTTTCGGGTCGGTCCAGCAAATGGTTGCCTGCAATTGTCCTTTACCCGACGCTATTACATTTATTGTAAAACCCGCGCCCTGTGCCAGGGTATTTTCATACAATAAATGGGTGCTGGTAGAGGCATTGTTTGATGGAACGGCAGCTGTAATCACATCCGCACCTTTTTTCACGTCCAGCAAACCCCATCCGTATTGGTAATCGGGTCCCGGATATAGACCTGCTTCATCAGATGTATGTATGGCCAATCCCTTTAAAGTAGCAGAGCGGAGAAAAAAGCCGGGTTTCAGTTTGGAATAATATTCCTGCAGTAAAAACAATGAACCCGCCGCATTAGGCGATGCCATGGACGTACCGCTAAAGGCAGCATAGCTGGTTGTTGAGGCATTGGTAGAGGAAAGAACCTGGATCCCATCAGCTACAATATCAGGTTTGATCCGTCCATCATCTGTTGGTCCCCATGCACTAAAACTACTGAGAACCACATCGTCTTTACGGCCATATCCACCCGGTATGCCGAAAATAGCGCCCACGCTCAGAATATTTTTTGCGCCAATATCTTCTGTAATAA
Source organism: Sediminibacterium sp. (assembly GCA_028288645.1). Classification (GTDB taxonomy): domain Bacteria; phylum Bacteroidota; class Bacteroidia; order Chitinophagales; family Chitinophagaceae; genus Sediminibacterium. Next base: position 2,086 of record JAQBNJ010000139.1, on the reverse strand, counting down.
TATCATATCCGTTATTGTCGCTGATGCCCGAGGGCCTGTTACCTGCTGAGACCATCTGGTTCTGCGCATTAAAACGAAAATAAGGAGAGCCAACAGCAGGGCCGTTCTCATCCCGCTGGTTACCTGCCGATTTTACGATCAGGTAATTGGGGGCGTTATAAGCGATATCATCCAGCGCTGCGGCATGATCGGAATAAAAGCCAAATTTATAATCTTCGGTATCACCGGGTCTGCCATAAAATTCCCACCTGTTATTTTGAGAAGAGTTCTGGATCCATCCGGCATTAAATCCATACGAATGGTTTGATACCAGTAAGCCAGCGGCTTCAGCTGACATTTCTGTAGCATCGTTGTCAAAATCATATGCAAGTAAACCCTGCGTTCCATAAGCCATTCCTTTCGCACTTGGGTTAACGCCTGAAGCTATCAAAGTTCCCGCAACGTGTGTGCTGTGGTCAATGGTAGCAGATGGATTATCTCTCTGAGTTACACGGTTAATCAATTCAACGTGATTGGCTAATACGGCGCCGCCATCCCAGATAGCGATCTTGTTCTTCATATTGGCAGAACGTCCCGACAGGTTTAACCCCGAAGATCCTCCCTCCCATAATTTATTGGCGCTGGTGGTTGCAGCTGCGATGGTATTGTTGAATGTTATGTAATACTTGGGTAATCCAAAATAATCGACACCTACTAAAACCGCTTTGCCGCCATTCCTCGCTGTGTACGAAAGGGGCCAGCCTTTTTTCTTAGCCAGCGAGAGCGCTTTAGCATAATTGGCATCTCCTGCAAGCTTCAGGCTTGTGGTTAGTTCATTTAACCGGCGGGTATTCGTAACTGTTTGTGCTGAAACCATTCCGCTCAATCCGCAAAATCCAACAATGATCAGTGCAAGTTTTTTCATCATAACCTTTTGTGTTTTCCTTAGCCTTTGTTTAGAAAATCCCAGGCGTAATATTCACTAAATTAGATACTTTCATCATTCAAAGTGATGTATGAAACATATTCTTTTTTTTCTTTTACCGATCTGCCTCGCAATTCTTGCCTGTTCATCGTCAAAAAAAGCCAATTCATCGATGATAACACAGGGAATTACGGGTACCATAACCGAGGCAACCGGTAACCAAATGCCCATGAAAGACGGTCCGCCACCCTTTGCCAGGGGAATTTTAACAACTGTTTTGGTATACGAACCCACCAATATCAGCCAGGTGAGCCGCGCAGGCACATCACCCCTATATACGGCTATAAGCACAAAGCAGGTTGCTTCGGTGGATACAGATAGTACCGGGGCGTTCAAGATTGAGCTCCCGGCCGGCTCTTACTCATTGTTTATCAGGCAGGGAAAGCAGTTCTATGCAAACCTGTATGATGCCAAAAACAATATAGCCCTGTTTACGGTTGAGGAAGGTAAATTGACCAGGGCAGATCTTAAAGTCAGTCTGAAGGCAAGCTATTAGCTTTTAGGTATTAGCTGTTAGCAGGTGTTAGCTAACACCTAATGCCTAACACCTATTTCTCCTATCTTTGCCCCCTTTCAGAAAGGAATTGACCACGAGGATATGAATTTGAATGTGTTGCTGGAGCAGTATAAGGATTCCCCCCACCTTTTTCAGCTGGCGGACAGGCTCTCTTTTGCCCAAACGCAAAAATTATTTCTAAAAAATTTACAGGGAAGCAGTTCAGAATTTGTAGTGAGTTCGGTATTCATGCATCCCAATTGCCAGCAGTTAAACCACCTCGTGGTTTTGAATGATGCAGAAGACGCTGCCTATTTTCACAACACACTGGAGAACCTGACCAACGCGCTTGATCTTTTTTATTTTCCTTCTTCATTCAAGAACCGGAAGAATTTCAGGTTATTGAATAGCTCGCATGTGATGCTGCGCACTGAAGCTTTGACAAAATTATCAGTTGGTGGCAACCGGAAAATCATTGTTACCTATCCAGAGGCTCTTTTCGAAAAAGTGGTGCTGCCCAAAACACTCAGCAGCAATATTATCAGCATCAAAGCCAATGACACGATCAATCCCGACAGCCTGATGGACCTGTTTGTGATGTATGGATTTGAACGAACGGATTTTGT
>JAQBNJ010000131.1 GCA_028288645.1 Sediminibacterium sp. | reverse complement strand
AGCTGATTGAAGAGTTTGCTGAAACGATCGGGCAAAATAAAGCGTTTAGCCTGGTCTCGGTGGTAATTGATAAAACCAAAAGCGATTGGGCGCCGGAATTCTATTTAACAACAGCCATCACCAGGCTATACCAGGCATTTGATGAATTTTTAAAAGCGAATAACAGTAACGGCATTCTCTTTTTTGATCGTGCGAATGAAAAACACATTAACACACACGTAAGAAAATTATTAGGTACCGGTGCAAGTGGTGAAACAATTCCTGATGTCAGAATCGGTTGGGTTTTAGAAGACCCTATTTTCCGGGTTTCGGGCGATTCTGTGTTTATCCAGGCAGCAGATGTAGTGGCATATGCCTTAAAAGAAAAGGAGTTTCCACAAGCCTCAAGAAAAAAATATTATGCCGACAGGATCTTTCAAAAAAAACTTCAACAGGTTTGTTTTCAATCAAAAAACGCTGACGCTGACGGGACAATCAGGAAATAAAAAAACCCCGGTTCCAAACCGAGGAAATTTTGTTCCAGGCCTTTCAGAAGCCGTACAGCCCCTTCGGTCTAGAGATACAAAAATACACAATTTTTAAAAACAAGCACAACTCAGAATAATTCTTTTTTTTCCTGACAAGCCTACTTCCCCCCATTCCCCCTCAAATCATTCACACAATCCACATCCAACCCCGGTATCGAATTATTCATATTCATCAGCCCCGATGTTTGAATAGCATAATACATCAGGCAACTACTATTGCTGCAGTGGGCTATATGGCTTGCATCTTCATGAGGTTTAACCATCGTGGTGCCGGTATTCACCAATCCTAAGAGATGGCCCATTTCGTGCATCAGGGTTCCGGATTCTACCTTTACGCGGCTGGCCTGGCCAATGCCGCCGGTTTTCCCCTGTATGGTTTTTTCAAAAACAACCATCGATGTATTCCAGAAAGAAACACCTGCCACATCCTGTATGCTGTAGTCGGCATCGGCAAAATATAGCCATACGGAAATGGTATTGCCCCCTGTATATATGTTGCGGTTTTTATCTTCAAAATTTACCACATCCTGCAAGGGAGCAACAGGTGCGCCAAAAGAACTTACCTGTGTTTGTACCACATTAACACCGCCGGGTTTGTTAAGATAAATACTCAAAAAATTAACAAGGTTGGTAACAGACTGGTCCTGCGGTTTCATACCCGGCGAGTACTGGATCTCAAGGGTCAGGGTGGTAAATGTACCGGCACTGAGCAACTGGTTGGCTGATTTGCCAACGGACTGCTTATCAACCGTAGAATTGGGGCCGGTGGTAGTTACGTTGGAAACCGTGTCTTTCCGGCAGCCCGCAAAAAGGGCCGCAATCAGCAGTATGGGGAGAATGCGTTTCATGTGTTTGGGTGTAGGTCTGGTAAAAGAATATAAAAACAGTGCCAATGTTTCAAGCCGGGGCACGGAACGGAAACACGCGGGCGGTATATTCCAAGCACGGATAATCATAACGTAAACCGGGAGAACAGACCAATAATTACTAATTGCCCTTCGCAACCCCGCTTTTACATCAAAAGATTCGTGGCATAATATTTTTAATTTATCACACGAGTAATAATCCTTTACTTATTAAAATACCGTTATGAAAAACATATTTGTCGCGCTGTTATTATTAAGCAGCGCAAGTTTCGCCCAGAACCGCGACCGCAACGACCAGCCGCCCACCAACATCCGCCGTTCCTTTGAAAGAAACAATGCAAATTCAAAGAACACCCAGTGGACAAAAAGCAGCAGTAATTGGCACGCCAACTACCGGGATAACAATAACCGGAGCGTAGATTCCTATTACGACCGCAGGGGCAACCTTATGGCGACTCACAGGGAGATCAACAGGAACGAAATTCCCAGGAGAGTTGATACCAGGATCACCAATCTCTACCATCCGCAAGGAAATTATAGTGTAAGAAAGATCGAACGTCCTAATACGCCATCATTGTTCCAGATAATTCTTCAACTGGCAACAGGCGGTAGCCGCACCGTTTATATGGATGAACAGGGAAGGCAAAGAGATTATCATTCTCCTTATTAGGATTCTGTAATATTCACGCAAAGACGCGGAAGATAAGGGCAAAGTTTTTCTTTGCACCCTTGTTTTCTTGCGTCTTTGCTTGAAATGTTAACTAATAACATGCCTCAAAGGCTGCGATCTAACGCATCACCTACCAGGCAAACATCGATCAATTTTGCTTATACAGGTCCAGCACCCCTTAGTGATGGCCTTGAATTTTCGGAGTCGTGAAACCCGGCGACAGTGATAATTTCATGTTACCTCTCTCCCTTTATTTTGCCAGGCTTTTCCGCATAGCATCCAGCTTACCCGCAGTATTCTTCGAGCCTTCTACCACAAAACCGGAATCTGAACCACAGGCAATCACCCGTATGCCAAGGTTAAAATATTTTTGATAATCCTCGGGATTGAATATTAAAATCCCGGTTGCTTTATTTGCTTTTTGTGCCGCTATTACGATAGCTTTTACTGCATTTATAAAAATGGGATTATCAAATTCGCCGAATATGCCCAGATCCATCGTGAGGTCGGCCGGGCCGATAAACAACACATCAATACCATCCACCCCGGCAATGGCATCAAGGTGGTTCAACGCTTCTTTACTTTCTATTTGTGCAAGGCCCACGATGGTTTCGTTGGCGTTTTGATAGTAGTCAGCAAACTGTTTACCGAATTGGGTAGCGCGCACCATTTTTGCCACACCCCTGCTGCCATGCGGCGGGTAGCGTAGGCCCGTGACCATTTCATTTGCTTCCGTTTCATTATTGATATGCGGACACATAATTCCTTCTGCACCAAAATCGAGCACACGATGTATCCGCTGGCGGCCATTGTTTTCTACTCTTACAAATGCAGCGGCGTTACTATGTTCAATGGCCTGCAGTTGCGATAGCACCTGTTGCTCATCACCTGCTCCATGCTCAAGGTCGATCAATACCCAATCAAAACCGGCTGATGATACGATCTCTGCGGTTACCGCGCTTCCGAGGTTTAACCAGCCGCCGTTTACTGCTTCGCCGTTTTTTATCCTGGTTTTAATATTTTTCATGAGTGGTGATAGTTGTGTTTTGCTAATAAAATTTAGTCAAGCTCAATGAGTACAACACATAGGAACATAGGTTAAATCCAAGGGCATATAGGATTGACTATGTTTTCTTTGTTCTTTCCTATGTTCCTATGTGTTTCAAAAAAGCTCTTCAAAAAAAGACTACCATCGCACCGGTTTAAACTTCCAGCTGGGGTTTACTTTCTGCATTTCAATTTCGTCGTTTCTTCTGGTTAAACCACAACGCAGGTAATTCTGGTGAAGTTTGGCCAATGCCTCCCTGTCTAATTCCACACCAAGGCCCGGCTCATCGGGAACGGCAACGGAACCTTCTTCAAATATAAACCGTCCGCCCATGATCACTTCATCTGATTGCCAGGGATAGTGCGTATCCAGAGCATAATCCATTCGCGGAATGGCCGCGCCTAAATGCACCATGGCTGCCAGCGATATTCCTAAATGACTATTTGAATGCATGGACAGGCCGCGTTTAAACGTTTCACAAATGCCGGCAAGGTTCATAGAGGCCCGCAGCCCACCCCAAAAATGAT
>JAQBNJ010000130.1 GCA_028288645.1 Sediminibacterium sp. | reverse complement strand
ATTACAGGAAGGCGATAAAGTAGTATCGGAAGGCGTGCAGAAAATAAAAGATGGTACTGTGATCAGTACCGCTCCGCCAAAGCCAGCCAAACCTTAACAAAGAAAAAATTATGATCGCAAATTTATTTATAAAACGGCCGGTTACCGCCATTGTTATTTCATTGGTGATCGTGCTGTTGGGCGTGTTGTCTATCATGAACCTGCCCATCAGCCAATACCCCGAAATCACGCCGCCAACAGTACAGATCACAGGAAACTTTACAGGAGCCGATGCACAAACGGTGGAACAAACTGTGACCACGCCGGTGGAGACACAGGTGAACGGAACACCGGGAATGGCGTACCTGCAAAGTAATAGTACGAGTGATGGTCGCACCACAATCACAGCCACTTTAAAAGTAGGAACCAATGCAGATATCGCTGCGCTGGATATACAGAACAGGGTAGGTATTGCCACACCGCAATTACCCGATGATGTAAAACGATTGGGATTGACCACGCGGAAACGTAACCCAAGCATCCTGATGCTTGTTGCTATGTTCTCACCCAATGCATCGCACAGCATTCCTTTTGTAGATAACTACACCAATATTTTTGTGAGGGATGCATTGCTTCGCGTACCTGGTGTGGGCGATGTTTTTACGCGCGCCGATGATTTCAGTATGCGGATCTGGTTACAGGTTGATAAACTTGCACAATTAGGCATCACCTCAAACGAAGTGATCGCTGCATTGCAGGAACAAAATTTACAAATTGCTGCAGGATCAGTAGGAGCGCCGCCACAGAACAGTGTGCAGGCGTTTGAATACACCGTATTTACCAACAGCCGTTTAAGCAGCGAAGAACAATTCGGCAACGTAATCGTTCGGACCAAACCTGCCGATGGGTCCGTAGTTCATTTGAAAGATGTGGCACGCATACAGTTAGGAAAATTCAGTTATGCCAGTAATTCATTTGTTGATGGTAAAAGGGCTTCCTATTTACTCGTTTACCAGGCGCCCGGAAGTAATGCGATAGAAACAGCGGACGGCGTTTATAAAGCGATGGATGCATTGAAAAAATCTTTTCCAAAAGATATTGATTACGTGGTTCCTTTTGAAACAGTTTCTGTTGTGAAAGTATCTATTGAAGAAGTGATCACAACTTTACTGGAAGCATTGGCGCTGGTGGTATTGGTGGTGTTTCTTTTCCTGCAAAGCCGGCGCGCTACTTTGATACCCGTATTGGCCATCCCTGTTTCTATTATCGGAACCTTTGCATTTTTTGTGCCGCTGGGTTTTACCATCAACACTTTAACGATGTTCGGTTTCGTATTGGCCATCGGTATCGTGGTAGATGATGCGATCGTTGTGGTGGAAGCCGTGCAGCATTATATCGATCATGAAAAATTATCGCCGAAAGAAGCTACCTATAAAGCGATGAAAGATATCTCGGGTCCTGTTGTCGCCATTGCATTGATATTGGCAGCCGTGTTCGTGCCTGTAGGTTTTATTCCCGGTATCGTGGGAAGATTATACCAGCAGTTCGCTATCACCATCGCCATTTCTGTTTTGATCTCGGCATTTGTGGCGCTTTCTTTAACACCGGCTTTGTGTTCACTGTTCTTAAAACCAATGAACATCAATAAAAAAGCGAAAGGGTTGAACCAGTTCTTCTACCGTTTTAATACCTGGTTTGCAAAAGTTACCAATTCTTATTCGGGTGGTGTGCAAAAAGCGATCAAGGCAACACCGTATGTGTTGGTACTGTTGGTATGCATCATGGCAGGAACAGCGATCCTCTTCAAGAATAAACCTTCCGGTTTTATTCCTACAGAAGACGAGGGCCGTTTATTTGTAACATATGAATTGCCCGAAGCTTCTTCCACAACACGAAGCCTGGATGTATTAAACAATATCATGGCCAATATGAAGGAAACACCGGGCATTGCGCACTATGCTGCATTGGGTGGTTTCAATATCATTACACAGGCTACCAAATCAAACAGCGGAACCGTTTTCACACAGTTGAAACCATGGGACCAGCGAAAAGATAAATCATTGCAACTGGCTGCGATCGTTGCAGATGTGCAGAAAAGATTGTCTTCTATTAAGGGGGCAACCATCCGTGCCATTTCACCACCGGCTATCCCGGGACTCGGCCAGACAGGCGGTTTCACTTTTGAACTTGAACAACGAGAGAGCACAGACGATATCAAACAGTTTGAAAGGGTAGTGAATACATTTGTAGGAGAAATGAATAAGCGCCCGGAGATCGCATCGGCCTATTCTTATTTTACCGCGCGTACACCGGGATATAAAGTAGACGTTGACCGGGAAAAATGTAAAAAATTAGGCGTATCTATTTCAGATGTGTACACAACTTTACAAACCTATCTCGGCAGTAAATACATAAACGATTTCACCATCTATGGAAGGAATTTCCGCGTGGTAGCGCAGGCAGATACCTTGTTCCGTGCAGATATCAAAAACCTCGAACAATATTATGTACGCAACCAGGCAGGAACCTTGCTGCCGTTAAGTACTGTGATCTCTTATCAAACCATAGAAAGTGCGCCATTGATCACACACTACAACCTGTTCCGCACAGCCGAGATCAATGGTGGGCCCAAAGAAGGTTTCAGCAGCGGCCAGGCCATACAGGCATTGCGGGAAACGGCGGATAAAGTATTACCTGCGGGTTATGGATACGAGTTCTCAGGATTAAGCCGTGAAGAGATCAACGCAGGGTCAAGCACCGTATATATTTTCTCATTGTCGATCCTGTTTGTATTCTTGTTCCTTGCTGCATTGTATGAAAGTTGGTCAGTACCATTCTCTGTATTGTTCGCCGTACCAACCGGTGCATTCGGTGCGATATTAACGTTGACATTATTACCATCATTAACGAATAACGTGTATGCACAAATTGGATTGGTTACACTGATCGGTTTGGCGGCAAAGAATGCGATCCTGATCGTTGAGTTTGCAAAAGAACGGGTGGATAGCGGTATGGAAATTATTCCTGCCACCATCGCAGCGGTCAAACTCCGTTTGCGACCGATCATCATGACATCGATGGCCTTTGTATTGGGCGTACTGCCATTGGCATTTGCCACCGGCGCCGGTGGTGTGGCCCGTTCAACAATAGGGTGGACGGTATTGGGCGGTATGTTGGGTGCAACCATTCTCGCGATATTTATCGTGCCTGTCTTATTTGTAACGATTACCAAATTGGCTTACGGTAAAAAACAACTCGCCAAAATAAAGGCAGAGGCAACTGATAAATTGAGTGAGTAGAAATACTACTATTGAGTTGAAGCCGCAGGTCAATGATTTGACCTGCGGCTTTTTTATTTTTAGCCGGTGTTGGTTTAATAACCCTGAAAGGGTGAACTGTTTGTAGAAAATAACAGATAGTGAAGTACCCAAAGCTCCATAGGAGCGACCTGTAATGCAAGCGATTTATGCAAACAATCCATACGGGGCTCACTGTATTCACAGGTCGCTCCTATGGAGCTTTTTATACTGTTACATGTTTAATTTCTACAAACAGTTCACCCTTTCAGGGTTATTCAGTTTCTACCGAACTATTGTGGCGATGATACCAACAATCGCGACATTCTTGTATTAAGCTGTACTTTATATATCTGTATGTTGAAAAATCTACGCATCAAAAATGCTCAAATGAATAAACGATATTCTTTGTCGATGTATTTACACCCTAATGCTAAAACTCCCGCATTTCCTGTCTTATTTCATTTAAATTTGTCCATACTAAAGCACGAACACGCATGTTTGATGTAGCAGCCGAACTGAGAAAACATTTTGCACCGGACAAACTAAAATTGTCCCTCACGGACCGTTATGCGTTTGCCGGTGACGCCGGGTTCTACTATCTGCTTCCAAGAGCCGTTATACAACCTGATTCAGAGGAAGACATTGAGCAACTGTTTTTGTTTGCGAAAGAATTTAATGTGCCGCTAACTTTCCGCACAGCCGGTACGAGTTTAAGCGGGCAATCCATCACAGATGGAATACTGGTTGACCTGAGTAAACACTGGCGAAGGATCATTCCGCTGAATGGCGGTAATGTGGTGAGGGCGCAGCCCGGTGCTATCGGTGCACATGTGAATCATCAGCTGAAACCTTATGGCAGGAAGATCGGCCCCGACCCGGCTTCTATCAGCGCGGCGATGATCGGTGGCATCATATCAAACAACAGCAGCGGCATGTGTTGCGGTGTGGCATACAATTCTTATCACACCATAAACACTATCCGTTTCATTTTACCCAACGGGCATTTATACGATACGGCCATCAATAATGATTACATGCGTTTCCAGGCGGCTGACGGCCCTATTTCGGATGGCATCATGGCGTTGCAGAAAAGGATCCTTGCCAATGAAGAACTGGTACAAAAAATAAGAAACAAATACCGCATCAAGAATACCGTCGGTTATAGCATCAATGCATTTCTCGACTACCGGAAACCATTGGATATAATGGCACATTTGCTGATCGGCGCAGAAGGAACCCTGGCATTTATTTCGGAAGTAGTATTGAACACGATTCCTGATAAACCATTCAAGACAACAGGGTTATTATTTTTTGATGATCCTGTTGCGGCTGCAGAAGCAGTTCCTGCTTTAAAAGCTACTGATGCAGATGCATTGGAATTGATGGACAGGCCCGCATTGCGTTCGGTTGAAGAAGCCGACTATTGCCCGGCGATGATCAAAGATCTTCCCGGGAAAGCAACCGCTATTCTCTGTGAGTACCAGGGAGAAAGCATGGAAGAAGTAAAAGCAAAATTAGAGAAGGCACTGACTGTTATCGATACACTTGCAATAATAAACAAACTGGATTTTACCTATGATGCGTATGAACAGGCCAAACTCTGGAAGATGCGTAAAGGCATGTTCCCTTCGGTTGCAGCCGTGCGTGCAAAAGGCACCACCGCTATGCTGGAAGATGTGGCGGTTCCATTGGAGAATTTAGGGAAAGCAGTGATCGACCTGCAATCGTTGTTTGCAAAATATGGTTATACCAACGCTATCATATTCGGGCATGCCAAAGAGGGGAACCTGCATTTTCTTGTTACACAACCCGTTAATACACCTGAGGAAAGAAAAGTATTCGAATCATTTAATGATGAACTCGCAGGGCTCATCATACACAAATACAACGGCTCTTTAAAAGCAGAACATGGTACCGGTAGGATAGTAGCGCCTTATGTAAAAGATGAATGGGGCGATGAAGCATACAGTATCATGCAGGAATTAAAAAATCTGCTGGACCCGCAAAACATTCTTAACCCCGGTGTGATCATCAACAACGATCCGAAATGTCATGTGAAGGATATGAAGACCATGCCTATA
>JAQBNJ010000010.1 GCA_028288645.1 Sediminibacterium sp. | reverse complement strand
CAGGCTTATCGAAAAAGTGACCCGGCGTATGGTCTTGATGAGAAGGTCTGCAACAACAGAAGCATGTTCGATCCTGTCTTTTGCCGCTGCCGGAAGATCGGGTACTTTAATGCGTAACCAGTCTACATCCATTTTTACCACTGACGCCAGTTGCGCCAGTTCTTCATGTAATTCAACTGCTAAATATTTCCTGTCCTTCTCAATACTGTTTTTAAAATGGGTGGCTAAACTCTTGAATTTAGCATAGGTTTTTTCTACATCTGCTTCTATGTGTTTTCTTTGCGTTACATCTTTAGCGATCGCAAATACGATCTGGTCATCAGGAAAATAAATAGAGGTCCATTCAAGCCAGATAGCTTTCCCTTGTTTGGTTACATAACGATTTTCGAAATTGATCAGTACTTTGCCGTTAAGCAGATCCGATCTTTCACTACTTGTCAGATCCCTGTCTTCAGGATGTACAAATGAGGAAATAGGCGCTGAAAGCAATTCTTCTTCCGTATACCCTAATTTATCAATAACCGCTTTGTTCACTTTTTTGAAGAAACCATCTTTGCCGGCAATGCAAACCAGGTCGGGTGTCATTTCGAAGAAAGCGGGCATTTTAAGCTGGATGGCTTTCAAATCTACCATGTCTGTTGTTTTAGATCAGGATTCAAAAGTACGGAAAGCTGTTAGCAGTTAGGTTTTAGGCATTAGCTATACGCAGAAAACCCGTTGTCGACTGCCGCTCAGGCTAATACCTAAAACCTAACAGCTAGCGGCTTCCTGACATAAAAAAGCCGGTAGAAACCGGCTCTGTCGCTTGAAAGTAACAACCAACTTTCATAAGCTTGCCATAAAAACATCAGTTATTTTTTTGCCCTATAAAGTGTTTATTTATTGATGATCCCTTACCTGCGCCATATATAATGATACGGGTTGTAATCCTTTTCTATTCTGCCCTTCCCAGACCCCATCAGGCTTGCCTTTTAAACGGCCCTCGTATTTTCCACCTTGTAAACCGATGCTGTAATTGTTTCCTGAAGTCCAGGGATTTTGTACAACAGCCTGTTTTACCGTACAGTTCCACAACACCTGGTTCACACCGCTCCATCCATGGCCGCTTCCCCAGTTGCCGCGGTCCTGTATATTGATCTCCCCGTCTGTTACTATATTGTCATAGAGCGTACCCATTGACCAGCGATGATGCGGGCCGATATCGGCATGTGTATTTTTGGCTGTGCAGTTGTAAAAAACATTTGGGCCACAAACACGGGCGCCGGTTACATAATCGTGACGGCCCTCTGTACTTTGGCAATTGATAAATAAATTCTGTTGGCCGTCATTGGCAAAAGAATACCTGCGGCTTCCTGTGATCACAGATTTTGCATCGTAACAATTGCTGTTCAGTACAGAAATATTTTTGGCCCATGGTTCAAGATGCACACAGGAGTTGCCAAAATATCTTGAAGTAACATTTCTAACCCAACCGTTCTCAGCTTTATTAAATTCAACAGCCACCCACGCGTGATTTTCCGCAGTATCACTCAGGAACTCAGATTCGAAATACATGTGTTCAACAGCATTGTGAAATATACGGCCATCAAATGTATAGGTGTAGATCTCGCCACCGCCATATTTTGTTTCCATGGATTGTACAATAGGGTTGTCTATGTAAACCGTATTGCCTTTGATATTCGTGATGGTGCGTTCAAACTGAAAATTATATTCATTGGCTTGCCATTGTTTGGTACCGTCACGTGGATCTATCTGGTCCATTTTCAGATCGGCGACCCAGTTCGCAGTTCCGGGGCGGTACACGATAATATTATCACCCACTTTCAACCCCTGTGCAGAAGAAACTGTAAATGATTTAGCGCCAACAGGAACGTATGCATTCGTGATCTTTACTCTTGAACCTGACAATTCTTTCACAGATCCTCCACCGGAAATGCTGATCAATGTTCTTTGTACCGTGCCGGTAGCGATCAACTTTGTTTCATCGCCTTCACCGCGCAATACAATGCCACTCGCTGAGATCCTGATCGTCCCCGGTATTTTATAAACACCTTTCATTAACAGGATGGTTCCCCGGAAACCATTGGCATCAGGTGTTTTTTTCGACACGGCATCGATCGCAGATTGTATGGCCTGTTGTGCATCGCTTGAAGGCGTAACAATTGTTATAACAGGAATTTCCGGAATGACTTTATTGCCATGATAATATCCCACCTGGCTGAAATCAGGAATGATATTTCCTTTTTCATCTGGTATGTATTGAAGTTTTCCCTCTTTATCGATCTTGATGAATTTTGATTGCCAGTTTTGTGCCGTAGCTGAAAAGCTCAGCAAAGCAATAGGCACAAATAATATTGTCCGTAATATATGGCGCATGGCAAGGAATAGTTAATGAAGAATCGAATCCGGCTATAATATTCCGATATTTTTTGGCTTATTTAGCACTATGGTAGAATAGCTGAATAGTTTGCTAACCGGGTAAGCGGCTACGGTTCAATAAATATTCTATTGCACTATGCCTCGCTGACAGTTGCTATATTTATATTTTAAACTATTGACTCCGCCTTTATCATATGAGAAAAACATATGGAAGTTCTGTGGTACCTGTACAAAAAAATATAAAAATGAAATACCTGAAAATAATTTGTCCATTAATAACATGCACATTTGGAATTCAGGTAAGATCTCAAACACTTCCCGAACAAAATGACCGTTGGAAAATACAAACCAATGGAAGCATTGAATGGAAAATAGATAACAGGCTGCCACATACCGATCATCTTGAGATGAGTGGTGAAAAAGTTTCTTTATGGGTTCAGTATGGTGTGGATACATCTGGAAGATCAATACTTAACCGCACAATGGTATTTCCTACTTTCAGGTTATTGCCTGTGAGTACCATTGCGAGTATGATGTATAACGTTACTGATGAAGATCTTCCACGATTTTTGATCAACGACCGTCTATTAAAAGCCGGCGTATATAATGCAAGCGTTAGCACTGGCCAGGTTGAAAAA
>JAQBNJ010000068.1 GCA_028288645.1 Sediminibacterium sp. | reverse complement strand
GAGGGCCGTGTGTGCGCCATATATGTCATTCACAAGCAGGTTGAATTGGAGACCCACGAGTTTTGTTCCTTTCTCTAATTGCGAATAAGACGAACTGGCACTAAACACCAAAAGGAGAAGTAGTAGTTTTTTCATAAGCGGATTTATTATGAATTTATCAAATATAATGCCGAAAAATGATAAAAAATTTAGCAAAATGGCTGTTTTAAACCTATTTCTTTTAGTATTGTTAGTACCTTTACTACTTATCAAAAATGGGCATGGCAAAACAAGTAAGCAAGAAAAAAGAGCAGCAGGAAGCAGTATTGGCGGAAGAATTCATTGAAGTATTTGGTGCACGTGAACATAATCTTAAGAACATAGATATCAGTATCCCTAAGAACAAGCTGGTTGTTTTTACGGGTGTGAGCGGCAGCGGAAAATCTTCCCTCGCATTTGATACCATTTATAATGAGGGCCAGCGTCGCTACATGGAAAGCTTCAGTGCTTATGCGCGGCAATTCATGGGCGATATGGAAAGGCCCGATGTTGATAAGATCACCGGGCTTTCACCCGTTATTTCCATCGAGCAAAAGACGACGAATAAAAATCCGCGGTCTACTGTGGGTACGGTAACAGAAGTGTATGATTTTTTGCGTTTGTTATTTGCCAGGATCGGTGAAGCATATAGTTACAACACAGGTAAGAAGATGATCAAGTTTAGCGAAGAAGAGATCGTTGAAAATATCTTCGCGAAATTCAAAAATAAAAAGATCACGCTACTTGCCCCATTGATCCGCGGCCGTAAAGGGCATTACCGTGAATTGTTTGAGGATGTCCGCAAAAAAGGTTTTCTGAAAGTAAGGGTTGACGGTGAAGTAATGGACCTTACTCCCAAACTCCAGGTTGACCGTTATAAGATCCATGATATTGAAGTGGTGATAGACCGGTTGGCTGTAACGGATGATATGAAAGTGCGCCTGAGCCAGAGTGTTCAGCAAACTTTGAAGATGGGGAAGGAGCTGATGTTTCTTTTAGTGAATGACCTTAACAAGACCGTTCAATATTCCAAGCAATTGATGTGTGAAGATTCGGGGATCAGTTATGAAGAACCTTCGCCGAATGCATTCTCATTCAATTCGCCCTATGGTGCGTGCCCTACCTGCAAAGGTTTGGGTAATGTGTACAGCATCAGTATGGAAGCGATCATTCCGGACAGGAATGTAAGTATTAAAGAAGGTGGTATTGCGCCGTTGGGTGAGCAGCGTGAAGCCTATATGTTTCGCGCAGTGGAAGAGTTGGCAAAAAAGAATAAGATCAATCTCGATAAACCCATCAAAGATCTTTCTCCTTCTGCGTTGAATATTTTATTATACGGCAATGCCGAAGGAAGTTCACTGGAAGTAGGGGATATAGATGAAAGCGATGTTGGCCAACCTTACGAAGGCGAATTTGAAGGCATTGTTCCCATGTTAAAAAGATGGTTTGCCGGGAGCACCAGCAGTGAGGGTTTGCGTGAATGGGTAGAAAAGTTCATGGAGCTCAAGACCTGCCATACATGCCTGGGCGCTCGCTTGAAAAAAGAAAGTCTCTGGTTCAAAGTAGATGAAAAAAATATTGCCGAACTGAGCAATATGAACCTTGATAAATTACATGCATGGTTCTCAGGCGTTGAAGACAGGCTGAGCAATAAACAAAACCAGATCGCGAAAGATATTTTGAAAGAGATCCGCGAACGTGTTCAGTTTTTATTGGATGTGGGATTAACCTATCTCTCACTCAACCGTCCTTCCAGAAGTCTTAGTGGCGGCGAATCGCAACGCATACGACTGGCTACACAGATAGGTTCACAGTTACAGGGCATCACGTATATTCTTGATGAACCCTCTATCGGTTTGCATCAACGCGATAATCACCAGTTGATACTGGCATTGCAGAACTTACGCAATATCGGCAACAGTGTATTGGTAGTTGAACATGATAAAGATATCATGATGGCTGCTGACCATTTGGTAGACATTGGACCCAAAGCCGGCATATACGGAGGACATATTGTAGCAGCCGGAACACCCAAAGAAGTTTTGCAGAGTAAATCTGATACAGCTTTGTACCTCAACGGTAAAAAAAGTATCGCAATTCCCGAGGAACGACGCGAAGGAAATGGAAAACTCCTGGAACTGAAAGGCGCACAGGGAAATAATTTGAAAAATGTAGATGTGAAATTTCCCCTGGGAAAACTCATCGTTGTAAGTGGCGTGAGTGGTAGCGGCAAATCAACATTGATCAATGAAACTTTATATCCCATTCTTTCGAAACATTGTTATCACAGCCGTGTTACGCCGATGCCGTTTAAAAGCATCAAAGGGTTGGAAAACATTGACAAGGTGATCGAGATCGATCAATCGCCTATTGGCCGCACACCGCGAAGCAATCCTGCAACGTATTGCGGTTTCTTTACCGAGATCAGGACATTGTTCGCTTCTATCCCTGAAGCAAAGATCCGTGGATACAATGCCGGCCGGTTTTCGTTTAATGTAAAAGGCGGTCGTTGCGATGTTTGTGAAGGAGGCGGTATGCGCGTTATCGAAATGTATTTCCTGCCGGATGTGTTTGTACATTGCGAAAAATGCAATGGCAAAAGATATAACCGCGAAACATTGGAGATCCGTTACAAAGGAAAATCCATCAGCGATGTATTGAATATGACGGTTGATGAGGCCTGCGAATTTTTTCAGCCCATCGCTTATTTATATAGAAAAATAAAAGTATTGCAGGATGTGGGCCTTGGCTATATCACCCTTGGCCAGTCCGCGGTTACATTAAGTGGTGGAGAAGCGCAGCGTGTTAAACTGGCAACGGAATTAAGTAAAAAAGATACCGGTAAAACTTTTTACATACTCGACGAACCCACCACCGGCCTGCATTTCCAGGACATCCAGCACCTGCTTGATGTGCTGAATAAATTGGTTGACCGTGGTAACAGCGTATTGGTGATCGAGCATAATTTAGATGTGATCAAAGTTGCCGATCATATCATCGATCTCGGACCCGAAGGTGGTGATGGTGGGGGAACTATTTTATTTGAAGGTGTTCCTGAGAAAATGGTGAACGTTACCAAAAGCCACACTGCGAGGTTTTTGAAAATTGAATTGGGTCTTTAAAATTTTCTCTGTGTAACTCTGTGTTTCTCCGCGACTCTGTGGTGAAGCCTTCGCTCAGATAATATCACCCTACAAATTTGAAAATTTTTTTTCACCACAGAGGCACTGAGTACACAGAGTTTCACAGAGAAATTGCTGATTGATCAAATACTATG
>JAQBNJ010000113.1 GCA_028288645.1 Sediminibacterium sp. | reverse complement strand
AAAATGAAAGCACAGTTCATCAGCGGCGCAACAGCCAAAGGACATGCTGCTGATAAATTGGAAAAGATCTGGACCGATTGGGACGCATTTGCACAATACGCGTTCAACAAAACGCACTCTACCTGTTATGCATTTGTGGCGTACCAGACTGCTTACCTGAAAGCGCATTACCCGGGAGAATATATGTCCGCGGTATTGAATCATGCAGGCGCCATCGAAAAGATCACCTTCTTTATGGAAGAATGTAAACGGATGGGTATTAAAGTACTCGGCCCCGATATCAATGAATCCCTGAAAGGTTTTGCCGTTAACCAGAAAGGCGAGATCCGTTTTGGTTTGGGAGGATTGAAAGGTGTGGGTGATGCGGCTGTTGACAATATCATTGCAGAAAGAGAAAAGAACGGCTGGTACACAGATATGTTTGATTTTATCAAAAGAGTGTTGCAGAAAAACGTAAACAAGAAATCACTGGAGAGTCTCGCATATTCAGGCGCTTTTGATTGTTTTACAACTTATCACCGCGCACAGTATTTTCATATACCAGATACCGACCGTACAACCGGTCTTGAAAAGATCATCAGTTATGGCCAGGCCAATCAAACAGCGGTGGGAAGCGTGAACACACTTTTTGGCGACCTGTCGGACGCTATGAAAGTACAGATGCCCAAGATCCCCAACTGCGAACCATGGACATTAACGGAATTGCTCGATCATGAAAAAGATGTGACGGGTATGTTCATGAGCGGCCACCCGCTGGATCATTTTAAATTCGAGTTGAAATATTACGGTATCACCCGCATCAATGATTTTAATGAGATAAAAGATACGATACACCTGCAGCCAGGCAATAAGAGCCTTCGCGTAGCGGGATTGATCATAGACGTACAACACCGTGTTACCAAAACAGGAAAGAATTTCGGTTCGTTCTTCATTGAGGATTTCACCGGTAAAACGGAATTTCTTTTGTGGAGCGAAGACTATATCAAATTCCAGAATTACCTGGAGAAAGGACAGAATGTTTTGCTGAACGGTTTTTTCCGCCCGCGGTATAACAGGCCGAATGAATTTGATTTTAAGATCAATACCATGTCGCTGCTGGAAACGGTGAAACAGAATCTCACCAGAAGCATAGAGATCAATATACATCCCGCTTCTGTTACACCCGATTTTGTAAATTTTGTGGATAAAAATGTAAGAAGTTTCCCGGGTAAATCCTCGCTTCGGTTTAATATCTATGAACCAAAAGAGAACCTGAAAGTAAGTCTGTATTCTTTTGAACGGGGTTTCCAGATGAACGAAGAAATGGCGGAGTTCTTATTGAATAATCCTGATGTGGATGTGCATGTTGGATTAATAGGTTAAAAAAATAAAATGTCAAATATAACTTACCTACTTGGGGCAGGAGCAAGTTCAAACTGCTTGCCAATTTATGCGAATTTTAAAGAGAGATTTTCTGAGTTTGCCGAATTATTTGGAAAGAATAGGCACCTGTATCACGAATTGGATGAAGACTATAAACGTCGAGCAGATCAACTACTTGAAATTATTGAAAAAATAAAAGCAGAATTCAAATTTCACAGCACCCCAGATACAATCGCAAAAAAATATTTCCATCGATATGGAAAAAACAGTAGCGAACTAATCGGTATTAAAGAAGTAATTATTTTATTTTTCATGCATCAACAAACAGTTGATAATACCGAATTGGTTTTTAGAAAGGTCAATGGTGAAAAAAAGGATATAGTTGATCAACGATATGATGCATTTATAGCTTCATTACTAAAACCAATATCTGGTAGCGTAGAAATATTGGAAAAATTTAAAATACTAACTTGGAATTATGACCTCCAATTCGAAAAGGCTTTTTTGAATTACAAAATGCAGGACTTATCTGTTATTCAAGAAAATATTCAAAGTTATCCCAATGTAAATGGCAATTCAGATAATACGTTTGATAGCGGGAAATTTTCAATTATACATTTAAACGGTCTCGCATATGCAAGACCCTTGAGGCATATTTCATATGATTGTATAAATAGTTTTCATGCTGAGGATTCGCTCGCTCTTCGAAATTTACTTGATATTTATAAATCGCTTCATTATCATCAAAACGGTCCTGCTCAATTCGTTGGTGGCTCTTCACTACTTTCTTTTGCGTGGGAGAATCAAAATCCAGACTTCACATTAAACAACAATTTATTATTAACTCACGCAAAAGAAATCGCCCGTCACACTGAAATCTTAGTTATAATTGGTTATTCTTTCCCTGTATTTAATAACCATGTCGATATGGATTTATTAAATGAAATGTTAGAATTAAAAAAAGTTTATATACAATCTCCCCAAGCTTCAGAGATAATAAATATTTTGAAAGGCAAATGGTTTAAAAATAGTGGTCACCTAAGAGAGGAAAACATTGTTGATCTAGGATTTTGGAATCAGTTTTATATACCAAACGATTGATTAAGCAGTATTGCAATCATATATTTGATAAAATGTGCATGTTGGATTGATAGGCTGATATTCCCGGTTTTCTAATTTATAAACCTGTACATGCTTACATTATCTATCCGGAAACTATTTTCAGCTACCATCTGGTTGTTGTCAGTCTGGAGAGTGCTTCTGTAAGTATATCTCGTGGTATTCGGCGCGATATTAAAAGAAACGCCCGCCGTGTTTTCAGAACCGCTTGGTTTGGGGTCGTTCGTTCCAATGATATTTGTTCTTTGAACATCTACTTTTACATACCCGTTCACAGGCTGCGACAAAGTGCAGGTAAATTCAATAAAAATATTACAGGGTTTGGGCGTCTCTCCATTGCGATAGCTGTAGCAGACTAAAGCAGGGCTCATTACCAGTTGCAAAACAACAGTATCGTGTCCGTTTACAACAAATTTCGCCTCAATCGGGGAAGTTTCAGTGCTCATTGTCTTTAATTCCAGGGCTTTCGGTTGTGGTTGGGTGTCGATCGCTTTTTGACAGGATATGGTAATAATGGATACTAATACCAGTGTGGTTGCTATCTTCTTCATCTTCGGGGGGCTTTGCTTCAACCAGTAATGTTAAATAAGTATGCCCAGCTGATGCTCAGGCAGTTCGCTCAGTTTGGGGAAGTTCCGGGAACTTCTTTTCCCTGGATCTCCCATATCGGGGTATGCGAACCTTCTTTGAATAGATGCGTTAATAAGAGAGGGCAGGTTATCATTCCACTTAACAAGCAGGATATTTTATACAAAACGGATGGTGGCTGTCCCGTTGTCAGGTTTAACCTGTTGCAACGTCATTAATAACAGTGGTGGAAAAGTCAAATCAGCATGAACCGGGGTTTGGATTTATATTTGACATCCCTCCCATAACAAGAGATAACTTATAAACAATTAAACTTTAGAAAAAATGGCTTTAGAACTTACAGACGCAAATTTCCAGGCTACCGTGCTGGACAGCGATAAACTGACACTGGTTGATTTCTGGGCAGAATGGTGTGGCCCCTGCCGCGCTATCGGTCCGGTTATTGAAGAATTGGCAAAAGAATACGATGGTAAAGTGAACGTGGGCAAAGTAAATGTTGACCATAACCCGAACCTGAGTGTGAATTATGGCATTACTTCTATCCCTGCTATCCTTTTCATCAAAGGTGGCCAGATCGTAGACAAACAGATCGGTGCAGTGCCTAAATCGGTGCTGGATAAAAAGATACAGTCGCATATTTAACGGCAGCCGGATTTGTGTCCCCACAAATCCATCTCTCCTATTACATGCAGGTCTGAAATATATTACTATAAAGGAGCCTTTGAATTAAGGCTCTTTTTTATGTCCGCAACTATCCAGTTGAACGTCACTGCGAGGTACGAAGCAGCCTGAGGTACGAGAAGCAGTGTGATAGTAACTACCAGGCTCTCAGCACTCCCATAAAACAATCCTCAGATTGCTTCGTGCCTCGCAATAACGTTCAACATCCGCATTCTTGCAGCGAATACGAACCTGAGCGTCGCTTCCCCACTCAAAATTTCCCGCACAATGCGGTATTCAATATTCAATATTCACTATCTTCCTGACCTAAAACATTGCTGTATGATGAACATCAAGTCCCGCCTGATTGTGATGAATTTTTTAGAGTTCTTTGTCTGGGGCTCCTGGCTGATCTCAATGGGCGCCTATATGTTTAATGTATTACATTTTGAGGGCTGGCAGGTGGGAAGCATTTATGGCACGATGGGTATTGCAGCCATTTTTACGCCCGCCCTGTTCGGGATCGTGGCCGACAGGTGGGTTAATGCTGAACGTGTATTCGGCATCTGCCATATTATTGGAGCTGGCCTGTTACTATGGGCCTCCACCGTTACTGACTATGACGGGCTTTACCTGATCATGTTGTGCAACTCGCTTGTTTTCATGCCAACGATCGGTTTGAATAATACGGTGTCGTATAGTATCCTGGAAAGAAAAGGATTTAATATCATCAAAGATTTCCCACCGATCCGTGTTTGGGGTACCATCGGTTTTATTGCGGCCATGTGGATGGTTGATCTCTGTGGATGGAACAAAAGCCCTTTCCAGTTGTATATCAGCGCCGGAGCAGGTTTGTTACTGGGATTATATTCGTTTACCATGCCGGCCTGCGCGCCTGTGAAATCCGCGGAAAAGAAAAGTTTCATTTCCCTGATCGGATTGGATGCGTTCGTATTATTCCGCAGGAGAAAAATGTTCATCTTTTTTGTATTTGCCTTGTTGCTGGGCGCCGCATTACAGATCACCAATACTTACGGTTCTACTTTCCTGGATGATTTCAGTAAAAGCTATCCCGATTCGTTTGGTGTAAAGCACTCGAATGTGTTGATCTCTATCTCACAGATCTCTGAAACCTTATTCATTCTCACCATTCCCTTCTTCTTAAGAAAATTCGGTATCAAGCAGGTTATGCTGATGAGCATATTTGCATGGGTATTCCGTTTTGGATTATTTGGTGTTGGGAATCCCGGCAGTGGTTTGTACCTGCTCATTTTGTCGATGATCATTTATGGAATGGCGTTCGACTTCTTTAATATTTCGGGATCGCTGTTTGTTGAAAAAGAAGCAGACATTAAGTACAGGGCCAGCGCACAAGGGTTATTTATGCTGATGACCAACGGTATCGGCGCTTTCCTTGGCAATTATATCAGCGGGCGGGTAATTGATCATTATACTGTAGATGGCGTTAAGAACTGGCAGAATATATGGTTTGCCTTCGCCGGATATGCGTTGGTATTAGGCATCATATTCCCGCTGGTATTCAGGTATAAACATGATCCGAATGAAGCTGTTGTTGTAAAGCATTAATATTTTGATAAAAGAATTTTCAATAAAAGAGAAACGAAGAGAATAAGCGTCTACGAAATTCGGAATCACTTTTTTTCTTCGTTTCTCTTTTATCGAACAAATGGCACTCCCCGGAATCATGCAATAAATTACTAACTACTAATTCCTAATTACTAATTAATTTTGCGTCTCAATCACGTGAACATGACTTCCTCTGTTTCTGCTATAGTTTCAAACACTTCCGACTCCCAACTCAAACAAATAGGCGAAAAAATACTTCGTAAAGAACGTATTACATTCGATGATGGTGTGGCGCTTTTTGAAAAAGGTTCCCTCTCCTTTCTCGGTGCATTGGCTAATTGGGTTCGTGAAGAGAAACATGGAGATAAAACCTATTTCAACCGAAACTTTCATATCGAGCCAACCAATGTTTGTGTTTTCTCCTGTAAGTTCTGCTCCTATTCCCGTTTATACGCCAACCGCGAAGAAGGCTGGGAACTGAGTATTGACCAGATGATGCATATCGTAAAAAGTTACGATGGCAAACCGGTTACAGAAGTGCATATTGTAGGTGGGGTTCATCCGAAAATGAACCTGGCTTTTTTTACTGACCTGCTTAAGTCGATCAAAACACATCGCCCTGATCTGCATATCAAAGCTTTTACGCCAGTGGAGCTTGATTATATGTTTAAGAAAGCAAAAGTGAGCGTGGAAGAAGGTATGCGCCTTGCACATGAGGCGGGACTTGATTCATTACCCGGCGGCGGCGCGGAGATCTTTCATCCTGAAATAAGAAAACAAATCTGTGAAGACAAGGTGGATGCTGATGGATGGTTGCATATTCATAAAGCAGCGCATGAATTAGGCATGCATAGTAACGCCACTTTATTATACGGCCATATCGAAAAATTCTGG
>JAQBNJ010000053.1 GCA_028288645.1 Sediminibacterium sp. | reverse complement strand
CCGATCTATAACCCGGCTACAGGAACACAGCTCACGCTGGCTGACAACAGACCGGGTGGAAGTGCGATCGTAAATGAGTTACAATCATTCTTCGGACGTGTTACGTATGCGTACGACAGCAAATATTTACTGACCGTTAATTTCAGAACTGATGGTTCTACGAAATTCGGAGGTAATAATAAGTATGGATACTTCCCTTCATTCTCAGCAGCCTGGAAAATATCTGATGAGGCATTCATGAAGAACTCTGTTTTCAGCAACCTGAAATTAAGAGCGGGTTACGGTATTACCGGCAACCAGGAGATCAAACCAAAATCAACACAGGCATTGTTTAACGTAACAACCGGTAGTGGTTACCCGCTGGCTGCAACAGGGTCTTATCCTTCAGGAATCACTTATGTAAGGTTTGCGAATCCCGATCTTCAGTGGGAAACATCTAAACAAACAGATATAGGTCTTGATTTCAGTTTGTTCAAAGGTGCATTGACAGGTACAGTTGACGTGTTTCGTAAACAATCAAGCAATATCCTTCTTGAAGTAGTTCCTTTTGACCCGGTTTCGCCTATCGCGTTAACCTACCAGAATGTGCCGAATATGAAGATCACCAACCAGGGTATTGAGCTTGAACTGGATTATAACCACAGGAATTCAAAAGGTGTCAGCTATAACATTGGCGCTAACTTTACTTACATGAAGAATAATGTTGAGGGCTCACCATATTCAATTCTTGCATCAGGCTCTGCGCAAGGTTCAGGTTTGACAGGTGCAACCGTTAACGGTTATATCAATGGGCAGCCGATCGGTACTTTTTTCCTGAAAGAATTTATCGGCTTCAATTCCGCAGGTATCAGCAATTTCCGTGATTTGGATAATGATGGTATCATCACTGATAAAGACAGGATCTCTGCAGGAACAGCACTTCCGAATGTGATCTACAGTTTCTATGGTGGATTAGGATATAAAGAATTTGACTTCAATGTAAACTTCAACGGTGTTTCCGGAAATAAGGTTTACGATAACACGGCCAATTCCAATAACTACAAATTGAAATTATCCAAGAATGTAAATGTTACCAGGGAGGCAATCGCATCCCCGGAAGAGTCTGTAAATAATTCAGCTCCCGTAAGCACAAGGTATTTGTATGATGGCGCTTATCTCCGCCTGAATAACCTTGCGGTCGGGTATACTTTTAATACGGCCAAAATGGGTAATTTTGGTAAATACGTTACAGCCATGCGTTTATCTATAACCGGGCAAAATCTTTTTGTATCTACCAAATACAAAGGTTTCGACCCCGAAGTTAATACAGACAGGAATATTGCTGAGGTTACTTCATATGGACTTGACTACCTGAGCTATCCTAAAGCAAGAACATTTATCATCGGTTTAAATATTTCATTTTAAAATAATTGAACATGTCAAAGAGAATAACGAACCTGCTGTTGCTTGTTGTGAGCCTCACAATACTCGACAGCTGTACAAAACTGACTGAAAAGGTCCTCGATGAAACTTCAGCCGCGGGTCTTACCGAAAAGCAGATCGCCGACGGATTCATTGCGCCTACGTATGCAAAACTGGAAGACATTTTTATGCATACCAACTATTTTGCATTACAGGAAATTTCAACCGATGAGGCGGTTCTCCCTTATCGCGGTGGTACCGATTGGGGTGATAACGGTATCTATATGCAGTTGCACAAACATGAAAATGTAAGCTCCGATGCCAATGTTAGAAATACATGGAATAACATCCTGCAGGGAATCTCAAGAGGTGTTACTGCGGTGAATGGTTTGAAAACAAGTAAGGACCCTAACGCAGCAAAATACCTGGCAGAAGCAAGAGGAATGATCGCTTATTATAATTTGCTTTCCCTTGATCTTTGGGGCGTAGCGTTTAAAAAAGAAGATCCGCTTGTAACTTCAACGGTACTGAGGGGAAAAGAAGCGATCGATTATATCAAATCTGAATTGCTGGCAATAGAGCCAACGCTTGACAACACTACGGGCCCCGGACGGATCACACAGGCAGCCGTACAAGGTTTGCTGGCACGTGTTTACCTGAACTATGGCGTGTATACAAATATCTACAGTGCAGCCACTTTTGCTGCAGCTGATATGGCCAAAGTAGTTGAGTATTGCGATAAGATCATAAACAACAATGCATTTGCATTGGCAACTGATTATTTCTCACTGTTCAATGATAATAACCATACCAACAAAGAATTGATCTTTGCAGTAGACCAGCGTGCAGACCTTGCGGGTCATAACAGGATGGCCTATTTCTCGATCTCCGGTGATCAGTTCCCGCTTCCTGCTTATACTGGTGCCAACGGAACAGATGGCCCGGGTATCACAACGGAATTCTATCGTTCATGGGTGAACGCTTATTCGGTAGACCCTGCGTTGGCTGATCCACGTTTTTATAAGGAGAATTTATCCATCTATACCAACGGCATTGATACTTGTGTTGATGCTGCATCCTTTAATATCAATCGCGGTATTTTAAGAGGACAGCAGTACGGACTGATCAGGAAAAATGGTGTTTTTCTGAAATGCGTAAGTGGAAAAATGCTGGTAGGTAAACTGTTTTATGATACCCGTAGCAAGCCAACCAAACCGGTTGATTTTACGGAATTATGTGACTTTACAACAGCAGGCAGCGATTACAATACAGGCTATCGCGTAGAAAAGTATGAGTTCAGTAAAACATCGGTAAGCGGAAGAAATTTCGGAGAACACGATATCGTGATCTTACGCCTCGCTGATATTTACATGATGCGTGCTGAAGCAAACCTCAGGGCAGGAACCACTGCATCTGCTACACCGTTGGCAGACGTGAACAAAGTAAGAATGGCACGTACAGCAACAAGTTCTGTTGTTCCTACACCACTTGCATCTATCACATTGGACAACCTGTTTCGTGAAAGAGGATTTGAATTTTATTGGGAGTGCCAGCGTCGTACAGATATGATCCGTTTTGGAAAGTATGAAGGCGTATGGACAGAGAAAACAAACAATGACGTGAAGAAAAGACTGTTACCGATCCCGCAAACATCGATTGATGCAACGTCAATCGAATCAGGTTACCTGGTTCAAAACCAGGGCTACTAATCGTAGTTATATATTGCTTCATACGCAGTTGGAGAATAATACAATCGGATCCGGAGCTTTATAGCTCCGGGTTTTTTTGCAGTTAGGAGAGGGCAGGATGCTTTTAAAGTGTAATTGATATAAATTACGGGTATTAACCAGCCTGTTATATCTGATCATATACAACTGCCATGAAAATATTTCTCCTGACGGCCATTTTATTAACTGTTAGCCAGTCATCTTTTTCTCAAAGCAAAACCGATCATAAAACATGGGCAGCAACACCGCCGATGGGTTGGAACAGTTACGACGCTTATTACGGCAGCATTACCGAAAAACAATTTTTACAGGAAGTAGATGTGATTGCTAAAAGATTATTGCCTGTTGGATACGAATATGCGGTGATAGATTATTGCTGGTTCAATCCCGGT
>JAQBNJ010000041.1 GCA_028288645.1 Sediminibacterium sp. | reverse complement strand
CAACATTTAACGTTGGCATCGGCGCTGCGCTGCAGTATCGTTTTACCGAGCGATGGTTTGCAGAAGCCGGACTCGGTTATATATCGAGAAAATTAAACACCACTGTTTTTTTAAACCAGGGAGCATTGCCACCACCGCGCCAAAGTTTTACAATGGAACTGGTGACTACGCATTCAGTAGCGTTCAGAACCATTGAACTGCCCCTGACCATTGGATACCGCGTTATTAAAAGGAAGAAAACTTCCTTATTTCTCGATGCGGGATTTACCGGGAATTTCCTGTTGAATACTTACTATGAAGTTGGCTTTAAACAATATGAGGGTTCTTATGCCAAAACATACTGGCAGGGATATTCCGTGCATATCGGTATGGGAGCGGACCACAGGATCTCAAAAAAAATCACGGCAACCGCCGGACTTGCTTACTCCCTGATTAATACAATGAAA
This sequence comes from Sediminibacterium sp., assembly GCA_028288645.1. GTDB lineage: Bacteria > Bacteroidota > Bacteroidia > Chitinophagales > Chitinophagaceae > Sediminibacterium. The sequence continues at coordinate 3,419 of JAQBNJ010000041.1, read as the reverse complement.
AAAGATGCGTATTTGTTCGGCCAGGATGAATACGCTATTGCTCTGCCACATAGATATTTGAGATTTTTTGTGGGGATTAAAACGCCGTTATAAAATGGCTATAAGTTTTCTATCACATCCCTATACCCTCTTCCAATAGGAATCGACACCCCATTCACCTCAATCATTTCCGCAGTATAAGAATCGATCTTACTTACCGAAATAATATATGACCGGTGAATGCGTTTGAAGAGAATTGCCGGTAAAAGCTCCTCTATCTCATGCGTGCTCATTTTTGAAATAAACTCAGTCTTAGTTGTAACGATCTTGATGTATTCGCGCTGGCTTTCAATATAAACGATCTCGGAGAATAAGATCTTGACTTTCTTTTTCTGAACATTCAGAAATATAAAGTCTTTTGCATCTGCTGTTTCGTGCAGATTATTTTTTTCAGCCTGTGACGTTTTTACTTTCGTAACTGCCGCTAAAAAACGCTCAAATTCAAAAGGCTTTAACAGGTAATCCGTTACGTTCAGATCAAACCCTTCAACCGCATATTGATGATAAGCTGTTGTAATAATTACGGAAGGCGGATTTGCAAGCGTTTTTAAGAAAGCCATCCCTTTTAATTTCGGCAGGTGGATATCTAAAAAAATAAGATCGGTGGTATTATCCCGCAGGTAGTCTGTGGCAAGGATCGCATCCTTAAAGCTCGCTTGTAATGAGAGGAATGGTACCTGGAGAATATAGTCCACCAAAACCTTCACCGCCAGTGGCTCATCTTCTATCACAATACAATGTATTTTAGACATGGCTCGCAAGATTGATTTTTAAAGTAGCTGTAAACACCGAAGCACCCTGTTCAACAGAGAGCCCGTAGTTGGTATATAGCAATTCCAATTGTCGTCTCAGGTTTGAAAGGCCGATATTTTCTTTTACGGTCTTTTCACCCGAAAACTGTTCAGAAGAATTTTTCACAAGAAAAACAAGTTGCCGTTTAGTAACGGAAAGATGCACGTCTACAAATGGCGTTCCCCTTGTTTCTGAAACACCATGCTTAAATGCATTTTCAACCAGCGGCATCAGCAGTAAGGGTGGAAGCGCCTGTTTCAGATCTTCTACATCGTAATTAAAATTGATGCGCAAGGAATCATCATAACGTAATTTTTCAAGTTCTATGTAATCGGTGATGATCTTCAGCTCCTGCTCAATACTTATATAATCGCCGCCGGTTTCATACAACATAAAGCGGAGGATCTTCGAAAGGCGTAAAATAGATTCGGGGGCGAGATCAGACTTATCTCTCGCCAAAGAATAAATATTATTCAACGTATTGAATAAAAAATGCGGGTTGGTTTGTGATTTGAGATAGTTCAACTCTGCCTGCTGTTTTTCGATCCGCAATTGCTGGGCTGCCCGTTTTAATTTGATGTGCTCGTAAATATGTTTCACCACAGCAAAAAACACGAGCGAAGACATGCTGTAAGACATTTGAACAGCAATAACATGATCCACCGATTCGGAGATCAAAAACGAAGTATAGATATGCAACCCTATTCCTATCCCTCGCCACAGGTACGCGCCATAAGAGAACAAAAAGAAATACGGAACGATCAGCAATAGCGACCAGCCAAATCTTTTCAGGCTCAGCCGGGGAATGGTATATTCAAAAAAAAGATAGTTGCTGAAAACGGTGAAGATCATGCGCCAGATATTATTCCAGACTCTCGGAGGGAATGTATCCGGGTAATTGTGAAGATCGTTAAGCAGCCAAATCACCAAAAACCCCAGCCCAACCCATATATAAAAACTGAACCGCTTTATATCGAACAATGCTTTCATCCTGTTATTTGAGAGATTAAATATCGGTAAAACTTTTTCGTTCCAATTTATAGTCTACAGAATCGACATCCTGGTATATAGATAACATTGAAATATCAATCAGAAAAAAATGAAAAGGCCCGCCGTGTAATTCAGCACAGGTATCTAAGCTTCTCACCCATTTTCTACAATGATCCAAACCGGTTGTTTGTATACCATTTCAGGGTGTTTGTTGACGCAGCACTCAACGTATTCTTATTATTAGATACACTTGTATAAGAATATACTTTTTACCGGTAAAATCAATTTTTAATAGATACAATAAAATAAAACGATTACTATGAAACAGATCATTCTTTCGATCGTGGTTACACTAGCCATAACAGTTGCAACAGCTCAAACGGAGATGGCGCAACGCACAGCGAATTACGAAGCTGCGGGCTGGAAAACCAAACTGGTAGATAACCCTCAACAGATAACAATACCAATCCCTCCCGATGCTGCACACTCAAAGGCGGAAATACAAACCATCAGACAGGGCACCAGTAAGCTTACTGAAAAACAGCGCGCACAAATAACCTACTGGGATGCCGGGGCGCCGTCTTATCGCTGGAACCAGATCGCGCCTAAGCTGATCTCGTATGATAAGTTTGATATCATATCGCGTACACCAACCGCGTGGATGAATATTGCTATTTATGATGCGACGATCCTTGCCTGGAGAGAAAAAATAAAATATAAAAGAAAACGTCCGCATGAAACAGACCCTTCGCTTAAAACGGTGGTAAATGATCCGCCTACCTATTCCTATCCCTGTGAGCATTCTGTAACAGCTTCGGCCGCCGCAAATGTGCTTGCTTATTTTTTTCCTGAAAAAGCGGATTCCATTTTACAATTGGCACACGCTGCATCCCGATCGCGTGTTGATGCCGGTGTACAATTTCCCAGTGATGCAGAAGCCGGCTGGAAATTGGGGGAACAGGTTGCCAGGGTGATCATTGAAAAAGCGAAAAATGACAGATCTTCTTCTGTTTGGAAAGGCGATGTAAACAAAGACCCCAAAAAATGGACCGGGCCTTATCCGCTTGGCATTAATCTTTCTTTGTACGCACCGATCGTATTGCATTCGGCCGATCAGTTCAGGCCCGGCCCCCCTCCTGATTTCGAAAAGGAAATGAAAGATCTTAAGAATTTCAAAAGAACCTTTGCATCAAATTCTCTTGCCTATTACTGGGCAAACAACGGAGGCTTCGATTTCTGGTCAGACGTGGCGAGCCAGAAAATATTTGAATACAAAATGTCTGATGATGCTCCGTCCGCTGCACGCGTGTATGCCGTATTGCATACAGCGTTTCATGATGCTGTTATCGCAGTGTTCGATGCGAAATACGCTTATTGGGGTATCAGGCCCGTACAGTATGACAGTACCTATAAATCCCTGATCACTACGCCTCCCTTTCCCGGTTACCCATCGGGTCATGCAATGGGTGCCGCCACATCATGTACGGTGCTGGAATATTTTTTCCCGGCCGACACCAAACAGTTCAGGCAACTGGCGCAGGATTGCGCAGATTCAAGATTCGATGCAGGGATCCATTTCCGCATAGACAATGAAACCG
>JAQBNJ010000016.1 GCA_028288645.1 Sediminibacterium sp. | reverse complement strand
ATATAGGAAACAATAAAGCAAATCAATGAAATAATAATTCCTGCCAAAGGAATATTGAACCAATATTTTTTCCCCAACCATCCATAGAAGCCCATGGTGATGATCGTAAAAAGAAAAAAGAAATGATCGGATCGTAAAAGAGTGAAATAGTTGTAAGCCAGGTAAAAATTAATGATCCCTATAAACATGGCGCCGCTGCTATGGCTTGCATTAAAACCGATCCATCAACTCTCCACAGATCCTCTTCATTTTTAAACAGCTTCACTTCTTCGATCAATTTGCGGATGTCGCGCTCATAAAAATCTGACAGGATCTCATTCAGCATAATTACTACCCGTTTAATTTTTCACCAACACAATAACAAAGACCATCCGGTGCAACGATGAAGAATACATTCCAGGAAGTATCTCCATGTTTATGAAAAGCTATAGCAGACTCGTCTTTCTCAAAACCGTTTGCATTCAATTCTTTCAGCGCTGTGATTATATTGTCGACCTCAAAAAAACAGCCATCCTGTTCAGGATCGCTGCCATTTTCGGAAAGGCCGATCTGGATCTTATCACGGCCAAGTATAACCGATTTGTATGGCTCATCTTTTCGTGAAAGAACACTGAAGTTCATCATCTTTTCATAAAATGGGATCGCTGCTTCCACATCTTTCACAGGCAGGTTCATTTTATCCTGTTGATAGGGCCAGGCGTTTTTGAATATTGCTTTAACTGTTTCCATGCAATGAATATTTTTGATTGTAAGAATGGTTTAGACAGTGATCACAATTTTTCCTTTGTGTTCTCCTTTACTAAAAATAATAAATGCTTCCTTAACCTCATGTAGCTGGTAGGGCCCTTGTATAACAGGTTTGATCTTGCCAGCTTCGAAAAGGCCGTTTACATAAAGCAGATCCTTATTGGGTTTGAGTGCAACGATACGCATGTGTTTTTTATTGAATAGCGAAATCAATGGCCCGAGTATCAAAGCCTGGATAAGACGACCCGTGGAACCGCCTACTGTAACATAAACGCCGTTGCGGTTTAGTACACGTGCATAATCGAACATCGAACGATTTGTCTTGGCATCCAGGATCAGATCATAACACCGGCCATTTTTTGTGAAATCTTCTTTTGTATAATCAATCACATGATCAAAACCCAATGAGCGCATCAGATCCTGTTTACCTGTGCAGTCAACACCCGTTACTTCAACGCCATATAATTTGGCGATCTGTATTCCAAAAGTACCAACGCCTCCGCCTGCACCATTGATCAATATTTTTTGTCCTGCGCGGATTTTTCCTTTATCGATCAGTCCCTGTATTGCCAGCATTGCCGCTTGTGGTATGGCTGCTGCTTCCTCGAAACTCATGCCGCCAGGTTTCAGTGCCAATGCATTTTCCCCGGCACAGGTATACTCAGCAAAACCTCCCCAGCGGCCGCTAAGATCACCATATACTTCATCACCAATTTTAAACTTGTTGATATTTTTGCCAACTGCTTCGATGCGTCCGGCAATATCGGAGCCGAGTATCTGTCTCTTTGGTTTCAGAAGACCATTCAGCAGGCGATTAATGAAATCTCCATCGAGAAGTCCCAGGTCCCAATCATTTACTGATACCGCATGAATTTTTACCAGGACCTCATCATCTTTCGGAATAGGTTTTTCAATTTCCTGTATATGCAAAACTTCAGGGCCTCCATATTTTGTGTAAATGATCGCCTTCATTTTAGTAAGATACAGAAGTTGATCTATTATACTAAATTACTCTCACCTATAAGGTGAGGGTAATTTAATTTTGCAGGGAAACTGCTTAAGATTAGATGGATGCCAACAAAAAAGGTGTGCGATAAAATCACACACCCTGTTTGACGCCTATTCCTTTCCATTTATGAAGTATTCAGTTTATGAATAGCTTCTTTTACTTATCGGACATCACCGTCATTCATACTTATATTATTACTATAATTGTGCCGTTTTTTTTAAACTGAAAGATCAGAATTCTATGGGAAATTATCTTCCCAATGTGTCAATAAATCACCACAATCTGCAATTTACATATCCGGGATTTCCGGCTCAACTAATTTTGTTAATTTATCTATTGATTCCTGCCAACCTAAATAACACATTTCCGCCGGTATAACGGCAGGGATACCTTCCTGGGTGATCGTAATATCAGTTCCGACAGAAACCGGTTTGAACCAGACTGAAGTAATCATTTCCCCCGGTAAATTAGGGTCGTCAAATTTGTCTGAATATTTTAAAAACTTGTTTGGATCAATTTCAATGTATTTTCCACCAAAAGAATGACTATTGCCGGTTGAGAAATTAGTAAAAGACATTTTATAGCCGCCTCCAATTCGCACATCGAATTCGTGCACAATACATAAGAATCCGTAAGGAGGTAGCCAGGCTGCCATGGCATTCGGGTCGGTAAATGCACGATATACTTTTTCAGGAGCTGCTTTAAGGACTTTATGCAGCGAAACGCTATTGTTTGACATGTTATTTGATTTAGTTTTTTAACCTGTTTGGCGTTCGATCCAAACCGGTTGTAAAAGATGATTGCGTCAAATATTTTCATAAAAATCATACCAGCCGCATTTAATCAACCGGAAGATTTGATCAGGTGGCGATATTAAAAAATTGTTATTAAAAGATCGTCGGCCATTAACACTGCTGAAAAAATAAGTCAGGTGAACAGTGATTTTCTTTTGTCGATTATCGAGGAAATGTCAATATTATGTTTTGTGTCTTGCCGCTTCTGCTGATAAACATAGTTTAACTCATTGATGAATTTGTCCATTTCTTCTGATATCTGGTATAGTTGCCGGGAGATTTCCC
>JAQBNJ010000013.1 GCA_028288645.1 Sediminibacterium sp. | reverse complement strand
TGAAAAACAGGCTGTATTATCTTTTTTCAGATATTAAAAACCGCCTGCTTCGGAAGAATTCATTTAAAAATAATACAGAATTTCTTTTTATTTTGAATAATTGCCATTACTTTCATTTTAGATTTTTATGGTTTCATTTGCTTTCGATATGAAACCATAAGTAATAAACTGAAGACGGATGAATGTATTGCTGCCTATAGAAGGGAATGATTACAGGGCCACCTGTATAGCCGAGATCACTACGCCCGGAACCCAATGGGACCTGGTAATTATCGGCGGCGGCGCCACAGGTTTGGGTATTGCCCTGGATGCTGTTACCAGGGGTTATAAAACATTATTATTAGAGCGCTCCGATTTTGCAAAAGGTACTTCCAGCCGAAGCACCAAACTGGTTCACGGTGGCGTTCGTTACCTGGCACAGGGCGAGCTCAAATTGGTTCGTGAAGCAAGTATTGAGAGAGGCCGCCTGTATAAGAATGCACCGCATTTGGTGAAGGACCAGACTTTTATCATCCCTATTTATTCACTTTGGGAAAGGATAAAATATACACTCGGGCTAAAATGCTACGACTGGATAGCGGGAAAAAGAAGGCTGGGCTCCTCCACTTTTATCCCGAGAAAAGAAACGATTGAGCAATTACCCGGTATTAAAAAAGAAAATTTATTAGGCGGCGTTTTATATCATGACGGGCAGTTCGATGATGCGCGTCTCGCCATCAACCTTGCACAAACTATTTGGGACAAGGGTGGTTTCGCGATCAATTATATGTCGGTAGCGGGCCTGCTGAAAGATGATAAGCAAAAAGTTTCCGGTGTAATTGCACAAGACCTTGAAAGCGGTAAACAATATAACATACAGGCAAAAGCCGTGGTTAACGCAACCGGTGTTTTTGCAGATGATATTTTACAGATGGATAATCCCGGCAGCCGCAAAACACTTCGTGTGAGCCAGGGTGTACACCTGGTGCTTGATAAAAAATTCTATCCCTCCAATGATGCGTTAATGATACCCGAGACCAGCGATGGCCGGGTATTGTTCGCTGTTCCGTGGCACGATAAAGTGGTAGTTGGCACCACCGATACATTGGTTGAAGAAGCATCGCTGGAACCGCATGCACTTGAAAAAGAGATCGCTTTTATTTTAGAAACAGCCGCCGCCTATTTTATTCAGAAACCTGAGCGCAGTGATGTGTTAAGCGTGTTTGCGGGGCTTCGTCCTCTAGCAGCGCCGAAAGATGGCGACCAGAAAACAAAAGAGATCTCACGCGGGCATAAGATCATTGTTTCCCCTGCAAAATTGTTCACCATCGTAGGCGGTAAATGGACCACCTATAGAAAGATGGGTGAAGATATGGTTGATAAGATCGAGCATGAATTACACTGGAAACAAAAACATACGGAGACAGAAAACTTATCTATCCATGGCTCCATGCCCGGCATGAACTGGAACGATCCGTTCTATTTCTATGGTGATGATGCCGCAGGATTAAAAGGTCTGATGAATGGAAACGCCAACACATGGATCAGCGAAAGTTTACACATTCATGAAGTGCAGGTGATATGGGCAGTAAAAAATGAAATGGCGCGTACACTCGAAGATGTATTGTCACGCAGAACACGCGCACTTTTATTGGATGCGAAAGAAAGCGTGCGGATTGCTTTACCCGTTGCACGCATCATGGCGAAGGCATTGAATAAAGATGAAGCATGGATCAACGCGCAGGTAAAAGAGTACACGCATCTTGCAGAACAGTACACGCTAAATTAAGTTTATGTAAACTCTCAATTAAAAAAAGATAAAAAACGATTGCGGCTATATCTTGCCGCCCTTTAAATAAAACCCGTCGATCTTCATAAAAAACAATCACTGTATGAGAACATTTTTAATCGCTACAAAACACAAAGGAGCCGCCAGGTATTGCATTACGGCAATACTCTCTCTGCTGCTGTTTGTGCAGGTATTTGCACAGGCGCCGCCAAAAAGAATCAGCGGTAAAGTAATCAATGTCGCCAACGCGCAACCCTTGGCAAAAGCCAATGTGAATGTGAAAGGTGTTACCGGGCGCGCAACGGTTACTGATGACCAGGGCGGTTTCAGTATTCTGCTTAGTCCTGGTGAAACCATCGTTATCACTTCTATCGGTTTTGAAAATCGAGAGGTGAAATACACGAACCAGATTGTTTTGAATATCCAAATGGCGGAAACCACAACCCAGTTACAGGATGTAGTGGTAACCGCGTTAGGCATACCAAGGAAAGAAAGGGCGCTGGGTTATTCTGCGACTACCATACAAGGTGAACAGTTAACAGATGCTGTGTCTGCGAACTGGACAGATGCTTTGTCAGGAAAAGTTGCAGGCTTGAACATGATAAGATCAGGAAGCGGTCCAACCGGTTCCAATAAAATTATCCTTCGCGGTGAGAATAATCTTACAGGAGAAAATGAAGCATTGATCGTAGTAGACGGTGTGGTAATTAACCAGGGAAGCGGACGTCGCACTGCACAGGCTGGTGAAACGGTATATGGTGTTGGCAGTGACAACATGCCGGCAGATTACGGAAGCAGCCTGAATGATCTCAACCCGGAAGACATCGAATCATTAACGGTTTTAAAAGGGCCGGGTGCAGCAGCGTTGTACGGACAACGTGGCGCTAACGGTGCTATCATCATAACTACCAAATCGGGCAATGTTAAGAAAAAGGGTTTGGGTGTAACATTTACATCGAACGCCAATATGGAGAAAGTGAATCGCTGGCCCGATCTGCAATATGAATATGGACAGGGTTTGGCAGGTGCACCTTATTATTCTTTCGGCACAACAGCCGATGGCGCAAGTACCAGTGCCACAAGTTCTGCCTATGGTCCACGTTTTAACGGGCAGTCATTTTATCAATTTGATCCGGTAACACAAAAAGTAGGAACAGACAGAACACCATGGGTTCCTTATGTGAATGGGGTACAGAACTATTTTGAAACAGGACATACCATTACCAATACCGTAAGTGTAGAAGGTGGTAATGATAAGAATACTGCACGTTTTTCAGTCACCAATGTTAAGAACGACTGGATCACACCGAATACAGGATACGGCCGTAACACGGTATCGCTATCAGTGAATTCGAAAGTGAATGATAAACTTCAGATCTCTTCAAAGATCAATTATACCAACAAGTTCAGTGATAATCTGCCGGGTGCGGGATATGGTAACCAGTCTATCATGTATTGGTACATATTCTGGCAACCAAGTGCTGATCCTGAATGGCTGAGAAATTATTGGGTACTGGGACAGGAGGGAAAGAAGATCGAATTTCCGTTCAGTAGTTTTCCTGAGAATCCATACGCGATCGCTTATGAATTCATCAACCGTTCCAACAGGCATAATGTTACCGGGAATATCCAGGCAACCTATAATTTAAGTAAAGAGTTCTTCATACAAATGAGAACATCTCTCGACTTGTCATATGAAGAGCGTGCACAGAGAAGGCCTTATGATGCGGGATCAAAACTGGTGAAAGGAAGTTACCGCACACAAAATATTTTTTCAAGCGAGTCAAGCGCCGACTTCATGATGAAGTACAGCAAGAAGGTGAATGACAAATTTGATTTCTCTATCATGGCCGGTGGCAGCATATTACGCAACCGCTATAACAAAGATGAATCACGTGCCGATTCGCTTACCTATCCCGGTGTATATTCTTTCGCTAATGCAGCAGGTCCATTGATAAGCATGCCGTATAACAGTAAGTATGCGATCAATAGTTTTTATGGATTGTTCACTGCCGCGTATAACAAATACCTGTATCTCGATCTTACATTACGCCAGGACTGGAACAGTGTTCTGGCAACACCTGAACGCACAACCAACGCAGGATTTATTTATCCTTCTGCTAACTTAAGTTTTGTTTTGTCTGATGCGATGAACCTGGGCAGTAAAATTGACTTTGCAAATCTCAGGTTCTCTGCATCGAGTGTGGGTAGTGGTGGTACTTCCCCTTATCTCACTGCATATAATTATGAAACAGCAGGAAGTTTATTCAGTGGCGGTTTACAAACGCCGGGATTGTTAGCAAATCCCAACCTGCGCCCGTTGAGAACCATTACGTATGAACTGGGTACCAGCATAAAAATGTTTGGGAAAAGATTGAATATTGACCTGGCTGTTTACACGGGTAATACAAAAGACCAACACTTAAGAAGAATACTTGATCGCTCATCCGGTTATACACAGGTATTGATCAATGCCGGCAAGGTAAACAATAGTGGTATTGAATTGGGTATCAATGGAACCATTATAAGATCAAAGAATGGAATTGGCTGGAACAGCAGTGTTGTTTTCTCCAGCAATAAAAACCAGATCAAAGAATTGTTAGACAGTACGGTGGTTCTGCAAACCGGCCCCGTGGGTGGCGGACAGATCGTTGCCAAAGTAGGCGGTAGTATGGGCGACCTGTATGGAAGAGGTTATGTACGTGCCCCGGACGGTCAGGTGGTGTATGATGCAACAACCGGTAATGCTCTGATATCAACTGATGTTGTTTATCTCGGCAATACCATTCCTAAATACAAGATCGGATTCACCAATGAATTTACTTACAGAGGATTCCGCCTGAATTTATTGTTTGATGCGCAGGTTGGCGGTGTGGCTCACTCACTCATGAATTACAAATTGGCCGAGCAGGGAAAAACAACCATCACCGTTCCGGGAAGATACAACGGTATCATCGGCAACGGGGTAGTGATGGATGCAAGCGGCAAGTACGTAACGAATACAACTATCGCTACAAACATTGATGAATATTACCGCTCTCATTACGGAATTGACAATGCAGAGGGCAGCACATTCAGCACAGACTTTATCAAGTTCCGTGAAGCTAGGATCGATTACACGCTTAGCCCAAGGCTCACACAGAAATTAGGATTGCAACGAGTGGTACTGGGTGTATATGGCCGCGATCTTTTCATCTGGTCTCCATGGCCAATGTTCGACCCTGAATTTGGTACGCTTAGCGGAACCGATATTATACGCGGTTTTGAAACAGCACAGTTTCCTTCTACGCGCACCATGGGAATTAATTTGGTTGTTGGATTCTAAAAACTATTTGAAAAATGAAAAAGTATATATATAAAACCACAGTCGTTGTCCTGGTCCTCAGCTTCGCGCTGTCGTCATGTACAAAGAATTTTACCGAGATCAATACCGATCCGAATAATATACCGAATGCGTTGCCGCAACAATTACTTGCACCCGCATTGGTAGATGCCTTAACCTATAACATGCTCCGTAACCGCAACTTTACAAATGAGTTGATGCAGGTTACCGTAAACCAGAGTGATGCGGAAGGACAGGTATTCAGGTATGATTACCGTTCTAACTTTTCCGATTATCTCTATAACGGTTTATATACGGAGCTCACCAATTTTAAAGACATTTATAATCTCTCGAAAGACAGCGGCGTAAATTATAATAAGTCTTACATGGGTATTTCATTGATCTGCCAGTCATGGATCTATTCTATCCTGACAGATACTTATGGTGATATTCCTTACTCGCAATCCAATCATGGGAAAGACTCACTTAACTACGAACCGGCTTTCGACAGGCAACAAAATATCTATGCAGATATTTTTCAAAAACTGGAAACGGCAAATACCTTACTCTCAGCCAACACCGGTATTGCTTCAGCAAGTGATCCTATTTATGGAGGCGTCATTTCACGCTGGCGCAAGTTCGGTAATTCATTATACCTGCGTTTGCTGTTAAGGGTTTCGGGTAAAGCAGAAGTATCCGCAGCAGTGAAGGCGAAGATCAAAGACATGATCGATACCAATCCGGCTAATTACCCGATCATAGCGACCAATGATGAATCTGCTATTTTAAAATGGACAGGCACTGCACCTTATACTTCACCATACATCGCGGTAAGGGAACAGGATTTCAGGGCACCGGGCCTTGCAACTTTCTTTATACAGAACCTGGTGAACTGGAACGACCCGCGTATTGATATTCCTACGTATGGCACCGCTGGTTTCAACCGTTGGGGTATCGCACCTTACCAGGGAGCATACCTTGGCCTTCCGAGTGGCTATGCACCGAATACAAACCCGGTGAAGAAATCTTATTTCTACTCAAACACTTCTGCCGTGTCTTTGCAAACAGACCCTTTAACGGGGATGATCATGAACTATGCAGAAATAAAATTCATTTTAGCCGAAGCCGCTGCAAAAGGATGGATCAGCGGTTCTGCGGAAACCTATTACAATGATGGTGTTTTGAACAGCATCACCTTATGGTTGCCCACCTGGCCAACCATCATCAATTCACAAACCGGATTGCCTAATAATATCAACACGTTCATGATAGCCGCAAGTATCGAATGGAACAATGCTGCTACACTAGATCAGAAGATGGAAAGAATTCATCTGCAAAAATATTATTCCTTGTTTTTAGAGGATCTGCAGATGTGGTTTGAATATCGCCGCACGGGCCACCCGGTATTGATCCCGAATTCCGGATTTAAAAATAATGGGATCATGCCGGCAAGAATGGTCTATCCGGTGTATGTGCAATCAGCTAACCCAACCAGTTACCAGGCTGCTGTAGCGGCACAGGGACCGGATCTTATATCCACGCAGGTTTGGTGGCAGAAACCATAATATAAAACCCGTTGTTAAGACCTAAAAAAAACTAAAATGAAAAAGTCAATATTTTATTCTTTCCTTTTGCTTTCATTCCTTAGCATGTGGGGCTGCAAAAAGACCGGGAATTATCCTGGTGGAGTAATCAGCCCTTATATATCTATCTATGATATCAGGGATTCATATAAAGGATCTGATGTTACGCTTACATCGGAGAACCTGTTTGGTTCATCAAAAATTACGGGCATTGTTGTTTCCGATCACTCGGGAAATAATCTGCCTTCGGGTTTGCTGGTTATACAGGACAGGCGCCGTTTGTCAGAACTGCGCGGCATCTCTATCAATATCGGCGCTGACGCCGCTTCGTATGTGCCGGGAGATTCACTTATTGTAAATGTAGAAGGCGGCTTATTGAAAAGAGTGGAAGGTATTTTACAGATCACGGGTCTGACAAAAGCTGCTGTCACAAAAATATCTTCAGGTAATTCGATAGCTGTTAACCAGGTTCCGTCTAATGCCATTGTTGCTAACCCTGACAAATACGAAAGCACCTTACTGGTGATTGTGAAGGGCGGTTTCAATCCATTGCCTGGACCAACAGATGTATTGAAAGGTGATAAATTACTGAACGATGGTTTTGCTGATATTACTTTGCATACAGAAGCCGCTGCAACGTTTGCGAATAACCCGGCGCCATTCCTAGCTAATTTCACAGGTATCGTATTCAATACGCAGGTGGCAGATAAAATTGTGCCGCAATTGAGGATGCGTAAAGCAAGTGATATCGTAGTACTTAGTTCAACAGTAAATGTACAACCGATCATCATCAGTGGTTTTATCAGTGACGTAGCGGGTGGTGATGGTAATTTTGAGTATGTACAATGTATTGCCACGCGCGATATCAATTTTGCTACAACGCCTTATTCAATGGTGTTTACCAATAATGCCAATGCTTCTGTTCCTACAGGATATCCCGCAAGCGGATGGGCAACCGGTAATATGCGTACCTACAAACTGAATCTCACATCAGGTACCGTTACTAAGGGCTCTTACTTTTATGTTGGAGGAACGTCTAAGCTGATCAATGGCACAGGTTCTACCAGCATTGCCGGCTCTAACTGGATCAAAGCATTCAATTATACCACAACAGATGGAGATGGTTTTGGGTTGAAAACATCAGGCTTGCTTGCCAATAGCGGTAATGCTTCTGGTATTGCCGTTTTCGCAGGAACCAACGTAACACTTACTTCCATTCCGGTAGATGTGTTGTTTGTATCAACGGGTGGTAGCTTATATACTACTACACCATCGGTACAGGGTTACCGCATCGGCAATAATGACTGGTATGATATTACCAACCCGATCACATTAGATGACCAGCCTTTTTACAGAAGCGGGTCCAATACACTGAACATGACGTATACTACCGCCGATCTTGGCTATTTCTATATCATGGGTGGCGAATACAATGTTACACTGGGCAGGTGGTCAAAAGCAAGAAGCCAGACAAATGTGCTGCTCACTAAAACATCAACTCTGGCAGAAATTGAAAACGCATCCTCTACCAAATTAAAATAAACGAAACCAGGATCAACAGTTGTATATGCAAAGACGTTTTTTTCTAAAGAACCTATTGGTCTTTACCGGCGCAGGTATCGCATCTTCCTATGCGCGACCGTTTTCCAAACTCTTTCCGCGTAATGCTGCGAAAAGTTTTACCGGCAGGGTTGTATCAAAAGGAAAACCATTGGCCAATGTGGTGGTAACGGACAGTTATAGTGTAGTGGCCACGGATGCAAATGGCATGTACACGATAGATGCGCATAATGATGCACAGTTTATTACAATATCTACGCCATCGGGTTACGATTTTCTGCATGAAGATCATATCACGCGTCAGTATAAAGTGATGAGTGATATCAAAGACAATACAAAAGCCGATTTTGAATTACAGCCGCTCGGTAAAAATGATACTGATCACCAGTTCATCATCTGGGCCGATCCTCAGGTAAAGAACAAGAAAGATGTGGAAATGATGATGACAGAATCTGTTCCTGATCTGCAGAAAACTTTATCCGGGCTTCCTTCGGGAACCTTGACCCATGGCATTTGCGTGGGCGATATTGTTTGGGATAACCATGATCTGTTTCCTGATTATAACAGGGCAATTAAGAAATGCGGGATCCCTTTCTTCCAGGCAAAAGGAAACCATGATATGGATTACCGCCTGGGAGGTAATGAAACATCCGATATCACCTTCAAAAAAATGTACGGACCAACGCATTATTCGTTTAACCGCGGTAAAGTGCATTATGTTGTTTTAGATGATGTTTACTATCTAGGAACTGAGAGAGAATATGAAGGAAGGATCACGCAACAACAGTTAGATTGGTTACAAAAGGATCTTTCTTTTGTTCCGAAGGATAACCTTTTGATCGTTTGCACGCACATTCCCGTTCACACCGCAGTAAAAAATAACGCAGAATTATATGCTTTGCTGAAGCCGTTTTCAAAATGTCATATCATGTCTGGTCACACGCACTATAACCGTAACGTGATCAAAGAAGGTGTTTATGAACACAACCACGGAACGGTTTGCGGTGCATGGTGGACCGGCCCTATCTGTGAAGATGGAACGCCCGATGGTTATGGCGTGTATGATGTGAAAGGAACCGATCTTACCTGGCATTACAAATCAACGGGCCAGGATAAATCGCACCAGGTAAGTCTTTTCATACAAAAAAATGAAGCAGGAGAGAATGAAATGGTGGCGAATGTTTTTAACTGGGATCCCGAATGGAAAGTAGAATGGTGGGTAGATGATGTGGCAAAAGGAGAGATCAAAAACAAACCTGGTTTTGATCCGCTGGCAGTAGCTACCTTAAAGGGCCCGGCATTGCCTGTTGCCCGTGCATTTGCAGAACCTAAAATGACCGATCATTTATTTTCACAAACATTACCGGCTGGCTACAAAAAAATAAAAGTGCGCGCAACAGATCGCTTTGGTAATAAATATGAAGCGGTTGCATAAACGTATTTGGAGAATAGAAGCATGAAAAGATACCTGTACCTGTTTATAATTGTTTGCTCAGTACTTGCATGTGCATCAACAAAAACAAAAAATTCTATGGCTTCAAATGTCTTTGACTTCGAAGCGCACCGCGGTGGACGTGGATTGATGCCCGAAAACACCATCGTTGCCATGCGCAATGCGGTGGACATAAAAGAAGTGCAGACATTGGAAATGGATGTACATATTACTAAAGACGGACAGGTAGTTGTTTCACATGATCCATACTTCAACCCGCTTATCACTACAACACCTGAAGGAAAATACCTCACCGCACAGGAAGCACAGAAAACTATTTTATACCAGTTGAATTATGCCGATATAAAAAAGTATGACGTGGGCATGAAACCCCATCCTGATTTTCCGCGCCAGCAAAAAACAGCAGCGTATAAACCTTTGCTTATTGACCTGGTAGATGCTGCGGAAGCAGAAGCCTCTGCAAAACAAAGAACCATTCACTATAATATCGAGATCAAATCGAAAAAAGCAACAGATAATATCAACCACCCTGAGCCGGAATTGTTTGTAGAAAAACTGGTAGCCGTACTCAAACAAAAAAATATACTCAACAGGTGTGTGATACAAAGTTTTGATCTGAGACCCTTGCAGGTATTGCATAAAAATTATCCCGGCATCAAAACATCATTCCTAATTGACAGGGATGGCGCAGATAAAGTTGCAGAACAGATCAGCAAACTTGGCTTTACACCGGATATCTATAGCCCTACCTACTCAACAGTAACACAGCAGGTGATCGATGCATGTCACGCAAACAAAATGAAAATTGTGCCGTGGACTGTGAATACAAAAGATGAAATACAGAAACTGGTTGATATGGGCGTTGATGGAATCATATCTGATTATCCGGATCTGTTCAGCCAAATTCGGTCGGGACGCTAGAGCGGCCTGACCGATAAGCACCAACCACGTTTAAAATATTCAATATGAAACCTGCTAAAAAACTATACAGTTACCTCCTCCTATTCATATTGAGCATTGCGTTTGCAAACGCACAAACTCCAACCGGCGCATGGGACAGTACCTTCCGTCCCAACAATTGGGCGCTGAAAGTTGGACAATTCATCAGTTACCCGCACAGTTCAAAAGACATCGTATTTCTCGGCAACAGCATTACCGCAAATGTTGAATGGAGAGAATTATTGGGGATGGAAAACATTAAAAACCGCGGCATCTCCGGCGATATCAGTTATGGAATACTGGAAAGATTGGATGAAGTGATCAATGGAAAGCCCGCCAAGGTTTTTATACTGATCGGCATCAATGATATATCCCGCAATGTTCCGGATGACAGGATCCTGGAAAATTACCGAAAGATCATCACACGGATACAGGCTGGTTCACCTGCAACTAAAATTTATTTTCACACGTTAATGCCGGTGAACAATGAATTCACACAATTCAAAAATCATTATAACAAAGACGAACATATTGCCTATGTAAACAGTGGCCTGAAAAAAATAGCAGAAGAAACAAAGATCACGTTGATCGATCTGCATCCTGTTTTAATGGATGCAAATGGAAAGCTTGATAAAAAATATACGATAGACGGACTACATATTAATGCCGATGGTTATAAACTATGGGCGGCCTTGTTGCATAACGAAGGTTACCTGAAATAATCCTTTAGATTTTCACGCAAAGGCGCAGAGAAGGGCGCACAAGGCGCTAAGAAAAACTTTGCTCCTTTGCTAACTTTGCTTCTTCTCGCCCGCTAAGCTCAGGCGAGCGGGTGCGTGAAAAAACGATTGCTGAAAAATTAAAATCCCGGGAGGGAATATTGCCATATGCCTAAATACATCCTAGCCTTCGACCAGGGCACCACCAGTTCGCGTGCCATTGTGTTTAACCATGCCAGTGAAGTGGTAGCCGTTGCACAAAAAGAATTCACACAAATATTTCCAAACGCTGGATGGGTTGAGCATGATGCTAACGAGATCTGGTACACACAACTAGCTGTTGCCACCGAAGCTGTTTTAAAAGCCGGTTTAACCGTCGCAGATATTGCCGGCATCGGCATCACCAACCAGCGTGAAACAACCATTGTATGGAACCGCGCAACAGGCGAGCCACTATACAATGCCATTGTATGGCAGGACAAAAGAACAGCGGGCTATTGTGATGAATTGAGAAAAGCCGGGCATCATGTATCCATACAGGAAAAAACAGGATTGATACTCGATGCATATTTCTCCGCCACTAAACTCAAATGGATCCTGGACAATGTAGAAGGTGCAAGAACGCAAGCCGCAAACGGCGAACTCTGTTTCGGCACGGTTGATTCATGGCTGATCTGGAAATTAACCAACGGGCAGGTACATGCAACCGATGTTACCAATGCATCGCGTACTATGTTGTATAATATTCACACCACAGAATGGGATAAAGAATTACTGGAACTGTTTGATATTCCTGCATCCGTATTACCCGAAGTAAGATCGAGCAGTGAAGTGTTTGGCCACACGCAACAGGTACTAACTTCTGCAAGTATTCCGATATGTGGTGTAGCGGGAGATCAACAGGCCGCATTGTTCGGACAGATGTGTTTGCAGCCCGGCATGGTAAAGAATACTTACGGCACCGGTTGTTTTATGTTGATGCATACCGGCACCAAACCGATACTTTCAAAAAATAACCTGGTTACCACTATCGCCTGGAAAATAAATGGTGAAGTGCATTATGCACTGGAAGGAAGTGTGTTCATCGCAGGCGCCGTTGTACAATGGCTGCGCGATGGATTGGGAATTATTAAATCATCCGGTGATGTAGAAGCGCTTGCTGCTACGGTAGAAGATAATGGCGGTGTTTACCTGGTTCCAGCGTTTGCGGGGTTGGGTGCACCTTATTGGAACCAGCATGCACGCGGTACGATCGTTGGTATTACAAGAGGAACTACTGCCGGGCATATTGCACGCGCAGCAGTTGAAAGCATCGCTTATCAAACCATGGATGTATTAACAGCGATGGAAGCGGATGCTGGTGTAACCATCAAAGAATTACGCGTTGATGGCGGAGCAACAGTGAACAACCAACTCCTGCAATTTCAAAGCGATCTTTTAAAAACAACCGTTGTGCGTCCCGTGATTACAGAAACAACCGCATTAGGTGCAGCTTATCTCGCAGGACTTGCCATCGGTTTCTGGAGCAACAATGAAGAGATTGAAAAATACTGGCAGGTAGATAAAAAATTCAAACCCCAAATGCCGGAAGCCGAAGCCAATAAAAAAGCGGCCGAATGGAAACAGGCGATTAGCGCTTCGGGTGCGTTTTTTGTTGAATGAACTGAAGAAAAATTTTGGAATTTTGGAATTGGGAGATTTTGGAAGTGCGCGGACACTCTGACTTTCAGGAAATTTCCCAATTTCCCAATTCCAAAATTCCAAAATGCCCTCACTTGCTATGATACTTCCAATGCCTCGACTTCCCTTCCACCAGCCATTCTATCATTGTTTCAATTCTTCTTTGTCTGGTTTCTTCGGCCTTGGCTTCCGTGATCCATTCTATATATTCTCTTTTGTGTGAGGGACTGAATTCTTCAAAAGTGAAGAATGCTTTTTTATTTTTCTTCAAAGCCTTGGTCATATAATCAGGAACGGGAAGTTCTTTTTTAGGTTCGGGTTTCTTAGCAGGAACTTTAACGCCGTCATCATTTAATTTTTTGGCGGCTTTTAGAAAACTAAGAATTGTTTTATCAGGCGGCAGATCCTTTACATCCGTTACTCTTCCCATTACTCCCGCAGCTTCATCTTTTTTATCTATCAATACTCCTTTAGGATCGGGGAGCAATGATGCTTTTGCAAAACCAAAAACGCAATGCGCTTTAAAAGCGGCCATACTGCAGAATGGTCCTTTGTAATCAAAAAAAGGAACACCCCATTTGATGGTCTCTTCACAATCGGGGCAGGCTTGATGCACCAATTTGCGCAGATGTATTAAAATGGGTTTGGCAAAATCAGCAGACTTGGCAATGTAAGTGTCAACGCGGTTGTCGATCCTGGGCATGGGAAGGAAAATTAATTGTATCTAAAATAAGAAAAAAAAATTGCCACAGAATACACAGATTTTCACAGAACGATTCTGTGGTAATCTGTGTATTCTGTGGCAAAAAAATATTCTTAAGGCCTATAATTACAACTTCTTAATTACAATGTTCTTATACCAAACATCACAATCATGGTTCTGCAAACCAATATATCCTTTGAAAACCGTTCCGAAATCGGGCCATTGTTTGAACTTACTTCCGGCAACCATTTGTTTCCAGTTATCATCTCCGTAATTGGTAGATAGAACAGATACACCATTCAAAATAAATTCAAGTTTCCCTTTATTGCTGATGATCTCCGCCGTGTTCCATTCACCTACCGGTTTTACTGCGCCTTCTTTTCCCTGTATCAGGTCGTAGAGATTTCCTGCACGGTGTTTGGGGATCTTGCCATCTTTATGGCCGTCATTATCCAACACCTGCATTTCGGGCCCGGTATGATAGGTCTGCTTGTATTTCACGGTATCTTCCTGTATCCAGAAGATCAGGCCGCTGTTTCCATTTGGAGAAATTTTCCAGTCGTATTTCAAATGAAAATTTTCATACTGCCTGTCGGTTAACAGATCGCCGATCGCTTGTTTTGATTTATCAAAAAAGATCGCGCCATCCTGAACGGACCATGAATCATTCAGCGGTTTATGTCCGTATACATGCCAGCCTTTCAAAGTTTTTCCATCAAACAAAGAGGTAAAACCTTTTTCCTGTTTGGGCTTTGTTGTGTTTTCTTTTTTTGGTGTAAAAGCCATCAATGCAAGCGCTGAAACGGTAACGGTAAGAAATGATCGCATGTTTTATTTGTTTCTGAGTAAGAGAATATATTTTACCATCTGTTTTGCATCGGCTTCACTTAATGCTGCATGCGGGGTCATAGGGATAGCGCCCCAAACGCCGGTTCCACCCTTTATTATTTTTTCTGTAAGCAACGACACATTTGCATCGGTGTTCTCATATTTGGCGGCTACATCTTTGTAAGCAGGGCCGGTTAATTTTTCACTCACTTTATGACAGGTAAGGCAATCTGATTTTGCGATCAGTTCAATACCTTTCTGGTAATCGGGGTTTGCACTCAGGTCTTCGGTTGCTGCCGGCTTGGCATCTTTGCTTTCTGTTTTATTATCGCCGCAGGCGCCAAGGATTGCGAGAAATGCGATAGCTACATAATACTTTTTCAAGGGAAATTAATTTTATTAGTTACAAAATTTCTGTCCATGGACCATGGTCCATGGACGGCATGAAGTTATTAATCAATTCCTAAAATACGATTATTAAAATTTTCATCCGATCCCGTTCCCGCAAAATCATCAAATGCTTTTTCCGTTACTTTAATAATATGCTGTTTGATGAATGGCGCGCCTTCCGCAGCACCCGTTGCCGCTTCCTTGATCGCACACTCCCATTCGAGTACGGCCCATCCCCGGTAATTGTATGCGGCGAGTTTGCTGAAAATGGATTTAAAATCAACCTGACCATCTCCCAATGAACGGAAACGTCCCGCCCTGTTCACCCAATTCTGGTATCCGCCATACACACCCTGTTTGCCGGTGGGATTGAACTCCGCATCTTTTACATGGAACATTTTTATGCGCTCATGGTAATGATCGATATAACTCAGATAATCCAGGCACTGCAAAACAAAATGCGATGGATCATATAATAAACAGGCCCTTGTATGGTTGTTTACCTTCTCAAGGAACATTTCATAGGTAACGCCATCATGAAGATCTTCTCCCGGATGGATCTCGTAACAAACATCCACGCCCTGTTCATCAAATTCATTCAAAATAGGTAACCAGCGGTTGGCCAGTTCTGTAAAACCTGTTTCTACCAAACCGGCAGGACGCTGCGGCCATGGATATACAGTGTGCCATAACAAGGCACCACTAAAAGTGGCATGCGCGTCTAATCCTAAATTCCTTGAAGCCTTCGCTGCATATTTCAATTGCTGCACGGCCCATGCTGTTCTTGCTTTTGGATTGTTGCGGATATTTTCCGGCGCAAATCCATCAAACAACGCATCATACGCAGGATTTACTGCAACAAGTTGCCCCTGTAAATGTGTTGATAATTCTGTGATCTGCAAACCTGCTGCGTTTACTATGCCCTTGATCTCGTCCGCATAGGTTTTACTTTCTGCGGCTTTCTGAAGATCAATGCAACGGCTGTCCCAGGTAGGGATCTGTACACCGGTAAAACCCAGCTCCGCCGCCCATTTGCAAATAGTGTCTAGTGAATTATATGGCGCCGTATCTCCCATGAACTGCGCGAGAAAAATGCCGGGGCCTTTGATTGTTGTCATAATTCTGAGTTTCTATAGTTGTTTAATATTCGATAACAGAATGTAAGTGCTAAGATCCTTATGGTTCCAACACGAATTACACGAATTAGAACGAATGATACCCGATTTGTTGATCCATCATGTATTTACAGAATCCATTCGTTCTAATTCGTGTAATTCGTGTTTATAGTTTTTGGATCCGCACTACAGATTGCTTGCGCCACCGCTAAAGCTAAGGCGCACGCGGTCGGAGCGATTACAATTGATACTCCGTCCACTTCATATCCGACGCTGCGCTCGCCACCACATTATCAATAAACGCCATCCCCCTCACACCTTCTTTAGTTGACGGGAAATCCAACATTTCTTTTGTTGGTTCCTTTCCATCGATACGCGCTGAAACGGTTAAAGCAAAATTGCGGTAGATATTTCCGAATGCTTCAAGGTAACCTTCGGGGTGTCCGCCCGGTGTTCGGCAATTGTGTGTGGCAAATGGCGACAAACGATCGCCATAATTTCCACCTGCACGTAAGATCTGTGTAGGCTGGTCGAGCCATTTTACAAGCAAGGTATTGGGTTCGTGTTGCGCCCATTCCAATCCGCCTTTCTCGCCGTACACGCGGATCTTCAAAGCATTTTCTTCTCCAGCAGCAACCTGCGATGCCATGAGTACGCCTGCCGCGCCGTTATCAAACTTTAATAATACCGCGCCATCATCATCCAAAGCACGGCCATCTACCATAATATTCAATGCGGCACAAAGATGCGAGATATGCGCCCCTGAAATATATTCTGCCAGGTGTGCGGCATGTGTTCCAATATCACCCATACAACCGCTCTTACCCGATTTCTTCGGATCGGTTCTCCAGGCTGCCTGCGCATTTCCTTCGCGTTCGCTTAATTTACTGAGCCAGCCCTGCGGGTATTCAACCCAAACCTTTCTCAGCTTGCCCAATACGCCCGATGCCACCATAGCTTTTGCCTGCTTTACCATTGGGTAACCGGCATAGGTATGCGTAAGACAGAGGATCAGTCCTGTTTCTTCTACTTTCTTTTGTAATTGTTTAGCCTCATCTAAGGTAAAGGTCATCGGCTTTTCTATCACCACATGAAAACCATGATCGAGCGCCATCATAGCCGGGGCAAAATGCGCGAAGTTGGGTGTAACGATGGTTACAAAATCTATCCGCTTATCTGCAGGCAGTTCACTTTCTTTTTTGATCATTTCATCATAAGTCAGGTAAGTGCGGTCAGCAGGCAGGAACAGCATCTCACCGGAATCCTTTGCGATCTCCGGGTTAATACTTAATGCACCGCAGGCAACCTCAATAAGGCCATCCATATTGGCGGCAAGACGGTGAATGGCACCGATAAAGGCGTCTTTTCCTCCGCCTACCATACCCATTCTGAGTTTACGATTCATGGTCTGTCATGTTTTAATGATTATTTCAATTGAGCTTTGAAAATTAGGAAGTTTCACGGAAGTTTCAAGAAAGTTTCACGCAAAGGCGCAAAGGAGCCAAGGCGCAAAGAAAAATTATGGTTGGTAACTTCATTCAGTAATCTATAATTCTATTAAACTATTACTTTGCGCCTTGGCGCCTTTGCGTGAAAAAACAAACACACATTAGTATAGCACTACATCGTTTTCGTTAACCAACTACCGGTCAATTTCACTTTAGCACCGACCAATATCAGCTTCGCTGTAAAGCTGTGAAAAAAAATGACGCATGGTGTATTTTTTACATCATCATTTAAAAATAAAAAATTACATTTAGTGCACAGATTGTTTTTCTAACTAACGCTTACCATATGCAGCCAACCCCACAACGTAGTCAATTGTTTGTAGCCAGTTGCCTGGCTTTGTTAGTAACCTCTCTTTCTTTCGGGATCCGTGCAGGGATTTTAGGAAGACTCGGTGTTCAGTTCGGACTAACTACTTCAGAGCTGGCAACTATTGCCGGTACAGCTTTCTGGGGTTTTCCCGCTGCTGTTATACTCGGTGGCTTTGTGGTAGATATCATCGGTATGAAGCGATTGTTGATCGTAGCGTTCGTTTTTCACCTTGCAGGAATTATACTCACCATTTTCGCAGGCGGTTACTGGAGCCTGTTCATCTCTACTTTATGTATTGGCATTGCCAATGGAACCGTGGAAGCCACATGCAATCCGCTGGTAGCTACCATCTATGCGGATAATAAATCTACAAAGCTTAATCACTTTCATTTATGGTTTCCCGGTGGTATTGTGATCGGTACTTTATTAGTGTATTTTCTTGATAAAGCAGGTGTAGGCTGGCAGGTGCAGGTTGGCTTAATGGCAATACCCACTTTAATATATGGTCTGCTGTTCAGCAAACTAAGTTTTCCTGTTACAGAAAGAGTGGCAAAAGGAGTATCAACAGGCGATATGTATCGGGCGTTAAAGAACCCATTGTTCATTTGTATGATCATACTCATGTTTGGAACAGGTGCTACAGAATTATTTACCGGCCAATGGATCGATGTACTATTAAAGAATGTTTCTGATAATGCTATCCTGTTGCTAACCATCGAAACCGGTATCATGGTGATCGGCCGTGCATTTGCAGGACCGGTTGTTCATAAATTTTCGCCCACAGGTGTATTGCTAATATCAGCGATCCTATCTGCCATTGGCCTATACCTTCTCGGCCACAGCACCGGTAATATGTTATTTGTAGGCGCTATCATTTTTGGAATGGGTGTATGTTATTTCTGGCCTACTATGTTGGGGTTTGTTTCAGAGAACCTCCCGGAAACAGGAGCTGTTGGTATGAACCTGATGGGAGGCGCAGGTATGCTGGCCACATTCATTTACACGATCTTCATGGGTGGCTATTATGACAAACTTGTTGCAGCTCATTTACCTCCGGGCGACACTTCTGAAGCGGCTATGGACGCGGCCAAAAAAGCCGCAGGTCCCGAAGTATTGAATGTTACACTGATCATACCGATCATATTAGTGGTTGCGTTTACTATCTTATTGTTTTACATGCGTGGTAAGAAAAACACAAATTCATTAGCGACTGCTGCACATTAGTGCGTAGCCCGTTATATT
>JAQBNJ010000568.1 GCA_028288645.1 Sediminibacterium sp. | reverse complement strand
TGCGCGTGAAATAGTTACTCTGCGCTCTTCCATTGGTTGACGCATGACTTCCAGAACCGTTCGTTTGAATTCAGGTAGTTCATCTAAAAATAAGACACCATTGTGCGCCAGTGAAATTTCACCGGGTTGCGGAGTACCACCGCCACCCACCAGTGCCACATCGGAAATGGTATGATGCGGTGAACGGAAGGGCCGCTTGCTGATCAATGCACTGTTCTCGGGAAGCTTACCTGCCACACTGTATATTTTGGTTGATTCCAATGCTTCCTGCAAACTTAATGGCGGTAATATTGTTGGAAGACGTTTTGCCAGCATGGTTTTACCTGCACCGGGTGGGCCAATGAGTATTGCATTATGACCGCCTGCTGCGGCGATCTCCATGGCGCGTTTGATATTTTCCTGGCCTTTTACTTCGTTGAAGTCAATATCAAATTCATATTGGTTGCTGAAAAATTCTTCACGCGTATTTACAATAACGGGTTGCAATGAACTGGCATCTTCAAAAAAACCAACCACGTCTGTTAAATGTTGCACACCATATACTTCAAGATTATTCACCATTCCTGCTTCACGCGCGTTGGCAAGCGGAACGATCAATCCTTTAAAACCTTCCTTACGTGCTTGTATGGCAATCGGCAATGCGCCTTTGATAGGTTGCACTGTTCCATCCAAACTCAACTCACCCATGATCACATAATCTTTTAAACGATCGGGTTCAGCTAATTGTTCGCTTGCACCGAGTATACCCATAGCGATCGGAAGATCAAATGCAGAACCGCTTTTACGGATATCCGCAGGCGCAAGATTTACCACAATCTTGGTACGCGGCATAAAAAAATTATTCGTTTTAATGGCGCTTTCTGTACGCTGTAAACTTTCACGTACCGCGTTGTCGGGCAAGCCTACGATCGTATAGTGCTGCCCCATGCTCACGTTTACTTCAATGGTAATATTGATGGCTTCTACGCCATACACGGCGCTGCCAAAGGTTTTTACAAGCATGTAAATTCTTTGAGGCAGAAAGGTAATTGTATAAATGAGATTGCGGTAGCGTATTTATACCTGATATGAAGTGGGAATACACCTTTTGTGGTTTCACGCAAAGATGCAAAGAAGCAAAGGCGCAAAGAAAATGGCAGTGGTGCAATTACTTCTTTATTCTTTATTGATGAATAGAAGGAAAGTCTTTTTATTCTTATCTTTCATTCAAACCTATAAACAAAAACTATATCATGCATTTGAAAAGAAGGGATTTTATTCAACTGTCTGCATTAACTGCAGGAACCGTTTTGGTTTCAGGCTTGCAATCCTGTAAACCCGGAACGGAAAAAATTGCACAGGCTTCTTCAATCGACTCACTTCAATTCATGACAAAGGATGTGATTCCTATCACCGTAAAAGAACGAGAAGAGCGTGTCGCTAAAGCGCAGCGTCTATTGGTTGAGCAAAAAATGCAGGCATTGGTATTGGATGCAGGTACATCACTTCTATATTTTACCGGCATCAGCTGGTTTCCCAGTGAAAGAACGATGGTTGCAGTGATCCCTGCCAAAGGAGAAGTGTTTTATATCTGCCCGGGTTTTGAAGAATCGCGTTTGCGTGAATTGATCACAATCGGTAAGCAGGTATATGCCTGGCAGGAAGATGAGAGCCCTTATGCCCTGGTCGCTTCCGCTTTTAAGAAAGGCGGGATAGAATCCGGAACAATTGGTTTGGAAGAACGTCTTCGTTTTTTTATACTGGATGGTATTCGCAAAGAGGCGCCACACCTGAATTATGTGAGCGGCGATCTTGTAACCATGCCTTGCCGTATGATCAAATCACCGAATGAGATCGCTTTGATGCAGAACGCAAGCGATATAACTGTTGCTGCGATAAAATTTGGCATCAGTAGTTTGCGGGAAGGTATATCGCAGAGGGAAGTGTCTTTCATTATTGCAGATGCACAAACGAAACTGGGTGGTGTTTCTGATTTTGCATTGGTTCTTTTTGGCGAATCTTCTGCTATGCCGCATGGCAGTATCAAACCAAGAACACTTGCCAAAGGAGATATTGTTTTACTCGATTGCGGTTGTACCGTAGAAAATTATAATTCAGATATTACCCGCACCATCGTATTTGGCGCTGAGCCTACCCAAAGGCAACTGGAAGTCTGGAACCTCGAACAAAAAGCACAGGCCGCCGGTTTTGCTGCTGCAAAAAATGGCATGGCATGTGAGCTGGTTGATGCCGCTGCCCGCAAGGTGATTACAGATGCAGGGTTTGGCCCAGGCTATCAATTACCTGGCTTGCCGCACAGAACCGGGCACGGGATCGGTATGGATGGACATGAGTGGGGCAATATGGTAAAAGGAAACCAACAATTATTACATCCCGTAATGTGTTTCTGTATCGAACCAAAAATTTCAATACCCTGAGAATTTGGTGTTCGGCTGGAAGATTGTGTTTACATGACTGATGAGGGGCCAAAATGGTTTTCAAAAACAAGTGTATCCATTCAGCATCCATTCTAGCAGCAGTTATATCCGAAATTTTATCTAATTTGGTAGGTAATGGCGCAGCATAAAAAAAACAGGAAAGATCGCATCATACGATATGCATTTATTATCGCTATCGGTATTATTGTTGCGAGCGTTTTCCTTCTTAACCGCGATACGAAACTTGAGATCCTCGGCGCTTTGTTTGTGGCTTCAGCCGGATGGCTTGAAGTAGTTAAGATCCCAATGAAAGAAAAGAACCCGCTTTTAGAAGAGCAGTCAGCTCAGTAATGTTTTCAATTCCATTGAATCGCAAAATACAAACACGCACTCTTACCAATATTAGTAAGATTATGTAAGATATTAGAAGACAGGAACACAACATCTCCCGGGTTTGCTTTCTGATGGTCTGTGCCGATCTGCATTTCTGCATTGCCTTCGAGCATTAGTATGATCTCTTCGTTTTTGTGTTGGTGTGGGTCATGGCTTTTATTTCCTTCGTTCAATTGTGTTACATGAATATCAAAACGGTTAAACATAGCTGTTCGCCTGTCGAACAACTGACGAACGCCACCTTTATCAGATGGCTTAAATGCCATGTCCTTCCAATCCATGGTAAAAGAGCCGCCCTCTCTGGTACCTCTTTCAAGATCGGCCGGGTGAGCGATATAAGTCATTTCATAATATTCTATATCATCCGAACCGTCATTTTCAAATTTGATCATATCAGTGGGAAGTAGCAAAACAACAGAACCCCTGTTGAGCGATGTCGTTTTACCTTTTAGGCTTACTTTGACTGAGCCTTTTTTTATTATAAAAAAATGTTCCATAACCTTAGAGTCTGCATACGTCATCATACCGCCCTTGTGTAAAGTGATAAGGGTCATGTAATGATTGGTCAAAACATCATTTGATCCATCAAAAACAACTTTAAAGCTGGATGTTTTGCTATTAAATAGTTTTGCATTATCGAGCGTATATACTTTACCTATAAGATGTTCTTGACTGCTCATTCTTACCTTTGCCAGATCCTGTTCAGGCGAGAGCGTTTGTGCGGACAGGGATATGGGAATAAAAAAACTGGTAATAACTACAAAAGATCTCATATTAATTGATTTGATAAGTAGTTGTATTGGAAAAGAAGATGTTAGTTGTCGAAGTTTTTTCTAACATATGAAATCTAACAACTAATATCTTTCTTCAAATATCAATTCCACTGTATCGCAAAATACAAACAAGGCGTTTTGCCTACATTGGTAAGATTGTGAGATACCATTGAACCCATCCACACAACATCTCCGGCATTGGCTTTCTGGTGATCTTCTCCTACAGTCATTTCTGCATTTCCATCAAGCATGAGAATGATCTCTTCGAGTTTATGGGTATGTGGCGGATGGCTGTTAAAACCTTCATTCAATTGTGTTACATGTAGATCAAAACGGCCCAGCATGGTTGTTTTCCTGTCAAACAACTGGCGCACACCACCTTTATCAGTTGGCTTAAAGACCATATCGTTCCAGTTCATCACGAAAGAGAGCCCTGCCATTTTTCCGCGTTCGGGATCAGGTGCTGCAACGGATCGGGAACCCATTTCATATAATTCTGCATCTTTATCCCCGATGTTTTCGATACTTAATTTATCGCCGGGTAATAATAGAATTACCGATCCCCTGTCGATGGCATATTTTTTATCAAGCAGGGTTACAGAAACCGGCCCGGTTTTCACAATAAAGAATAATTCATTGTCTGTAGCGGAAGGCTCATACTTAATCGTTTTCCCTTTAGACAAAATAATTCCGTTCATGGTGTGTTGAGAAAGTGGGATTCCTGATCCAGAAAATATTTTTTTGGCACTGCCTGTTTTTGTTTTTGTGGCAGGGCTCTTATCCCAGTAGTAAACACCCGGTACCAGTTCCTGCGCCGATACAAAAAAACAAGCGAATAACCCGATGACACATGCAGTCAGTTTCATTTTAAATGATTTGATAAGTAGTTGTATTAGGATGGAAGCTTTTCCACGAATGCCAGAACTCCTGGTAAGCCTGTATACGTTGTAATTGTTTGCCCTGTAATGGGCCGCGTGTACAGGCTCCGTTCAGTTTCCAGATAGAGTGTGTTTGCATGTCTTCCAGCTCACCGGCGGTAAGTCCCGGTACAAATTGTAATATTTTCCCATCCAGGTTTCTGCTGAGTGCATAGAAGGTTTTGCCGTGGGGCTCTATAGTTAAGAGCAATGGCATTTCATCCAATGAATCAACGATCATTTTTTGTTTAACGAGTTCGTTCCAGTCGTAGGCCCTGCTTTTTGTCTTACCTGCTATGCCCACTACCCATGATTTATTTTGCCAGGAT
Source organism: Sediminibacterium sp. (assembly GCA_028288645.1). Classification (GTDB taxonomy): domain Bacteria; phylum Bacteroidota; class Bacteroidia; order Chitinophagales; family Chitinophagaceae; genus Sediminibacterium. Next base: position 4,734 of record JAQBNJ010000568.1, on the reverse strand, counting down.
GATGAATCGCGGTGTTCGAGTTTGCCTTTGATGGTGCCATCATCAAAACCTTTCAGGCCGGCATATTGTTTTTTGAAATTGCTATCGGGCTGAAATATTTTTGAATCAGGATACATGCTGAGCCATTCACCCAAACGCATTTGTGTTGATGGGATCTCCGTTAACTGCTGCCCTTTTAATTTCCCCGCGATCGCAACACCCGTGGCCTGGCGCCACCAGCTTTTTGTAGTGGCATCTTCAAACATGGCATTGAAATGATCCATTCCCACAAGTCGGAACTTCTCATATTTTCCATTCACAAACGGGTCGAATACACGGCCACTTCGGCAAACGGTACAATAAGTAACCATGATCGGTTTCTGCTGCATGGTGTCGATCACCTGGTGGTGGTAACCGATCAATTCAATCGGATAGGCTTTTGCTTCATTGTTGAGGATCACACCGATCACCAGTTTGTCTTTATTGGTGGTATCGGTTAGCGCAGGCGCAAACGTTTTTTCTTTCGGCTCATAAAATATTTTATCAGCCAGGAAACGGAAATTAAACAGGTAGTAAATGAACATGTACAAAAGGATCACCAATACCAATAAAGTTCTTTGCCAGAATTTTCCTTTGGCCAATGAACGTAGTAAGGGCCCCGTAATAAGTATCACGCCCACAACACGTAGCCACCAGGCATTTTTGTGAAGGAAATAAGCAAATGAAACAGAATCGGATTGCTGGCTACCGGGAAAGGGCATGATCCAGTACACTTTCATGATCTCTAAAGTGATCAGGTATAACAAACCAAGAATAATGAGCCAGACAGATTTTCTCATAGTGATGCAGCAATTAATTGTATCAAGTTAATTATAATTTAGAGGTTATGGCGAATTAGGGAAGATATTTTTCCAACACGAATTACACGAATTAGAACGAATTGTCGCAGGCTTGTTGACCCTCTGTAGGTTATAGAGTTCATTCGGTATGTAAAACGAATAATAACGGAAGATCACGGATTTGTTAGTCTGTCATGTGTTTATCGTTTCAATTCGTTTCAATTCGTGTAATTCGTGCCCCTCACAATTTCTCCAACAGATCCACTACACCCTCTTTCTTCAGGATCAAATACCCCAACCTGTCATTGCTGATACCCTCTTTTAATTGGTAACTGAACAGCAACTGGTCATCTTTAACAGAGGTCTCAAAATAATGGAACTGTATGTTTTTGTATTTTCTCAGATCATCACCTATTTCATATAAATGCGTGGAAAGAATGAATAAGGCATTCTTCATTTTGCGCAGGCCTTCTATTACGGTCGTGCTGCATTTAACAGCATCCTGCTGATTGGTGCCTTTGAATAATTCGTCGATCAGTATCAGCCAGTTTTTTCCGTCACTTATTTTCTCGATCGTATTCCTGATACGTTGTACTTCGTTAAAGAAAAAACTTTCTCCTTTAATGATATTATCTACCACCTGGATATTACTCAGCAACCCATCCAGCAAACTCAATTGCATTTCTTTGGCAGGCACGCCCATTCCCAGGTGCGCCAGGTAAGCGGATACGCCCACGGCTTTGATAAAAGTGCTTTTGCCGGCCATGTTTGCCCCGGTTAAGAAAAGAAAATTCTTTTCTACGGACAATTCAATATCATAGGAAACCGGTACTTCCAACAACATATGATGGAGGCCTGTTGCTTTAATGTATGGCTCTTTACTTGGTTTGATCTCAGGAAAAGCAAACTCATACTTCTTGCAAGCCCAGGCAATGCTTAAGTATGCATCGAACTTGCTGTAGAGGTCTACCAGTTCAAAATTCTGCGCTTTATAATGATGCCGGATAAAACCGCCATACCTCAATACCTGTTCAGGCGTCAGTTTTTTCTTATCGGCCCGCATGATCTCCTGTATCATCGACTTGCTCAGCAACATCGACAAACGTGTTACCCAGGTAGCCAATTGTTTGCTCAGTTTTTTTTCGAATAAAAGGTCAACGATCTGTTGCATGCCTTTTGTAAAATCAACCGCATGTTCAACTGTGTAACGAAGGAGGGAATAATCGGGGTTGTTCAATATTTTATAGAACCGGCTGTTAACCGCATTGGGGTGTTGCGAAAAATGATTGATCTGTGTTTCATAGAACCGCTCGATCACCATGATCGTACCATTGGTTACTGTAATGGGCCATTCTTTAGACACTTCCATCAGCTGCTTCAACGTTAGCTGTGTATCCAGTATCTCCTCAAGCGTATTCAGAGGATTGCCTAAGAGGTACCGCAGGTATTCCCTGCCACCATTGGTCTGCGTATGGTTAAGGTGATAAAAAACAGATTGTTCTTCCTCACTATGAAAAATCGAAAGATCGGCGAGCGTGGTTTTATCTACCTGCATTTGGGTTTGTTTGTAGTTTGTTGTTTGTGGTTGTAGTTAGGGTCGCTGCATTAGTGGGGTGGTTTAAAAATTCGGAAACCCAACTACAAACTACAAACCACAAACTACAAACTTTTTTACCTGTTAAAATTCATACGTTCCCCCATCTGTGATTCATCGAACACCCCATTTCCATAAACCAGGTGGCCATTTATAAATGTATGGGTTACAGAGGCGGGGAAAGTAAATCCTTCCAAAGGGCTCCAGCCGCATTTGTAGAGGATGTTTTCTTTGGCAACGGTATTCGGTTGGTTCATGTTTATGAGCACCAGGTCCGCATGATATCCTTCGCGGATAAAACCGCGTTCTTTGACCTGGAAGCAGGTAGCTACCGCGTGACTCATTTTCTCAACTACTTTTTCTATACTGATCCTTCCTTCTTTCACATAATGCAGCATGAGTTGTATAGAATGCTGTACCAGCGGTAAGCCGGCATGCGCATGTTCATAATCTTCCTGTTTTTCTTCCCAGGTATGCGGAGCGTGGTCGGTGGCTATTACATCTAACCTGTCGTCTAATAGAGCGTTCCACAAAGCTTCCCGGTTATGGGGCGCTTTGATGGCTGGATTGCATTTGATGCGGTTACCCAGAACAGCATAATCATCGCTCGTAAAATGTAAATGATGCACGCATACTTCAGCGGTAATGCGTTTGTCTGCCAGCGGCAACATATTACTGAACAGTTGCAATTCTTTTTCGGTGCTGATATGTAAAATATGTAAACGGCTATTGTATTTTTTTGCGTATTGAATGGCCTTGAAGGAAGATTCGAAACAGGCTTCTTCATTGCGGATAATGGGATGATCTGAGGGTTCCAGTTTTCCTTTCTGATTCTTCAATGCCTGTAAATTGGCTTTGATGATGGCTTCGTCTTCACAATGCGTTGCTATTAATAATTCTGAACCTGAAAACACTTTGTCGAGCATCAATGGATTATCTACCAGTAAATTCCCTGTTGAGGAACCCATAAACACTTTTACTCCGCATACCTCGTGTTTCTTTTCATTTGTTTTCAGGATCTCTTCAATATTATCATTGGAAGTACCCATGAAAAATGAATAATTGGCAAGCGAGGTATTGCGTGCGATCTCATATTTATTTTCCAGTAGTTCCTGTGTAAAAACCGGTGGTTGTGTATTGGGCATTTCCATAAACCCTGTTACACCGCCTGCAACAGCCGCGCGTGATTCAGTATAGATCGTGGCCTTATGCGTCAATCCCGGCTCGCGAAAATGTACCTGGTCATCAATCGCACCGGGTATCAAAAACTGATCCGTTCCATCCACTTCAATACTTTTTTCTTTGGTATCGATAGATGCCGCTATTTTTTCTATCCTTCCTTTTTTGATCAATACATCGCCATAGATCTTTTCTCCTTCGTTTACAATGCAGGTATCTTTAATGATGTACTGTTTCATAGGCGGCAATTTAGCTAAAAGTTGGGAAATCAGCTGTGAGCTATGAGCTATGAGCTGTGAGCTGGCACTGCCATGAGAAGAAAAAAACGTATGAATGTAAGCCGCGCAAGCTCATAGCTCGAGGCTCAAAGCTCGCAGCTGCTATTTTAGTCTTCAAAATGAATCGAGAACACGATCATCCTCGAAAGGATCCTGTCGAGTACATTGGAATACTTAAGATTGGGATCAAGCTGGTGGAGATTGGAAAAACCATTGCTGATCTTAAGCTCAGGAGAAATGGTAACAAAGGGTAAGTAAAAATTAAAGCCAACACCGAGTTCAAAACCAAGGTCGTTGGCTTTGAGTTTGATGATGTCTTCTGCATTTCTCTGCGTTGAGTTACTGGAGAGGTCCGTATCAAATTTTAATCCGCCCAGCAGGTAGGTCCTGAAATTCCCGATGCGATCGGAATTGAATTTTACCTGTACCGGGAAACTTACTATTGTAGAAGGCAGTGTTTGATTCTGGAAAGCCTGTTCGCCTAGTTTGGTCTTACTGAGATTGTATGCGATGTATTTGGAACCACCGATGATTAGTTGCGGGTTTAGTCTAACCTGGAAATGACTGCTCAGCCGGGCTGTAGCCATCAACCCCATGGCAATACCGCCGCTTGATCCGGGTTCTGCAGACATAATACTATCATTCTGCAGGAACATCGGTGATTTGGAAATGTGTAAAAAAGAATAATTGTAGCCCAGTGTTAACCCAAAATAATACGTCATATCATCGTGGTAACGACGAAAGATCTCCTTCTGTGCATGCAGTTGCGATGCGCAGGAAAGAAGGATGATAACAGGCAGGACTACTTGCTTCCGCAGTAAATAGTGCATATTCCGAAACTAAGTTTTTTCAAATACGTTTGGGT
>JAQBNJ010000533.1 GCA_028288645.1 Sediminibacterium sp. | reverse complement strand
TAACTTTTTCTATCCTGCAGCAGTTCTTTCCATGATAAGCCCTTGTCGCCGGTTGCTGAACTTTGCAGTTGACCGGATAGAATATATGCCTTTTCCTCCTCAGTGATCCATGGATGTTCTGCCGGTTTCTTTTTATTCAATATGAGCCATGGCACGATCCAGATAATACCCAGGGAACCCACGATCAAAAATGTATTCTGCCAGCCATAGGCAAGGAATAACATGGAGATGACCAGCGGCGCCAATATGTTGCCGATAGAACCGCCGGCTCCAAACATTCCCTGCGCGAACGCACGTTCTTTCACCGGGAACCACTCGGCATTTGATTTTACTGTGCCGGGCCAGGGTCCTGCTTCACCCAATCCCAATAGAACCCTGAATATGCTCAATGATGCAACGCCTCGTGCCAATGAAGTAAGCATATCTGCCGTTCCCCATATGATAGCAGACATCACAAAACCTTTTCTTGTTCCTATCTTATCATAGATCCTTCCCGAGAACAACTGGCTGATGCCATAGGCAACCATAAAGAACATATAGATATAGGAGTATAATTTTTTGAGTTTATCATCAGTCACTTTCTGTGAATCATTCGGATCAACCAAACCGAGGCCATACGCGATACCGCCTTTTTTGATGTATTGAACGGAGCTGGATGAAACTACAGTAATCATTTTTTCATCAACATTCTGTATCGTACGATCTGTATTGAATAATGCATATTGTTTGGTGGCCGACACATATACCGCATAGGGTAAGGATGTTTGCCCGGCTGTATCTTTTATCAATGTATAATTGGTCCTTACATTCGCCACCCACATATAATTGAGTGTACCCCTGTCGAGATAATTGATGATCGTGATCAGCACGATCAATCCCAAAACCCACCATCTTAACCCTTTTACTTTCATTGGTTATTTTTTACAGGCTCTGCTCTTTCAGAAATGCCATGATCGCATCATTTACTTTTTTGTTCTCATCTTTTGGAAAGTTACCATGTAAACCACCGGGAACCGTTATGAATTTTACTTTCGCGCCAACCGATTCATACTTCTTATGTAAGGCTACGGATTGTTGATAAGGTATTCTTGGATCAGCGTCACCATGAACGATAAATGTAGGAGGACTTGTTTTCTTTACATAATAGACCGGTGAAATGGATTGCACTAATTTATTATCCTTTGCATAATCGCCCAGCCAGTTCATTTCTGATTTGTATGCTTCAATACCGGGGAAAGCAAAATCAGCAAGTCCATATTTATCAATAATAGCCGCTATGGTAAACCCGTTTACATCTTTGAATTCCACATCAAACCTGTGATCATTCTGAAGCAGACCGGCGATCAAGGCTAAATGCCCGCCGGCACTCGCGCCCATCACCACAATTTTATCCGGATCGATGTTCAATTCCTTTGCATGCTTAACCACATATAAAATAGCACGGCGAACATCTTCTACCGCGCCCGGCGCTGTTGCCACAGGATAAAGGCGATATTCCACATTAGCAACTGCGTAGCCTGCTTTAAAAAAAGCAGCAAAGCCCGACTGTGATTCTTTGGTTCCATGGTTCCATCCGCCACCATGAATATTAAAGATAACAGGTGTGGGTTTAGAAGCTTTGGTATTGAAATAGAGATCTTCTCTTCCTTCCCAATCCTTCACTTTTGTGTACACAACATCCAGTTTACCAGTATAATCCTTTGGATACTCAACAATTTTAATGTTTGTATCCGGCGCAGCAGGTTTGGCTGCGTCCTGCGCAGAAACGGAAAGTGTTATGAATAATACTAACGGGGCAAGTATTTTCTTCATCGTAATTTATTTTAAGAAATCTTCCCTGTGCGGGCTGAATGCATCTATCAACATACCCGGCTCAAGGCAAATACAGCCATGCAACACATTTGGTGGAACATAGTAACCATCGCCTTTGCGGATGATCTTTTTCTCATCGCCGATAGTCATTTCAAAAACACCACTGTCAACATAAGTTACCTGGCTGTGGTGATGCTGGTGCAGAACACCTACGGCACCGGTAATGAACTTTGCCTTTACCAGCATTAATGTATCGTCGTAACCATATACCTGGCGTAGTATGCCGTTGTTGAGATCTTCCCAGGGTACTTCGTTTTCAAATTGAAACTCGTTGCTGCGGATCATTGTGTTATTTTAAATGTTGAATGATAAATGTTGAATGACAGTTCTTATTGTGATCTTATTTAATCGTAATGAATTGAGTTTTGTTATTGTATTGCAACTGAACGGTGTAGGTTTTTTTATTGTATTCAAATGTAAACAGCGTTTCATCAATCGTGTCTTTTACCAGTTGGATATTTTTGGTGGCCGGCATAAAACCAACTGTAAACTCGGCTATCGGGTTGTTCTTGCCGTGTGGTTCTGTGATATTCACATAGGTATGATCACCGTAGGATGGTTGTGTGATCATGTATGCTTTCTCATGGCGAAGGTTAAAATTGGGGTCATTCGCTCCCGTTGCAAGGAAGGATACTTTGGTGGAAGCATCTGTTAAGAAAGTGGTTGTATAGAATTTACTGTTATTCAGGAAAGTGATCGCACCATTTTCGGTTCCGGTTTTTCCTTCGGCGGTGAGCCAGATATGCTGGTAGCCATCCTTATCGCCTAATGGTGCCTGTTGCGATTGATTTGATTTATACGGGAAATTAATGTTCGTTAAATGGCCCGTATACCAGAAAGGAAGATCGTACTGGTGCTTTTGCGCGCTGATTACTTTGAACACATCAAGCAATAAGGGCTCAGCAGCCCCCTGTGGTTGAAATAGAATATTGGTACGCAACATTTTTACATCGGTGTAAGCATGTTCTTCTATAGCGCTCACTACCTGGAACTGTTTGTTCGCATCAAAATAAAGTAATGTGGGACTATATTTTGATGCCTCATCCACGTTCGATCCAAAGTGGGATCTTTTATCAACCACCAATGTGTTGTGCGCGATAGTTGTTTTTGCCCAGGTATCGTTTTCCTTTGTATAACCACCGCCGGTTTTTGTTTCCACGTTCAGGAAGCGAACGGAACCATAATCATCCAAAACTTCCACGCCGTTGTCATAGAATAACGTGTTCAATCTATCAAAATGTCCATGGCCCATGCCTTGTGAAGCAGCTTTCATTACAACACAGGTCTGGTTACTATTGGGCCCGCTTCTTAACACACCGATACCGCCATCCCTGCCTTCGCTCCCATCGCTCATCCACATGGATTTGTAAACGAATGGAATGGTTTTGCCTTCGGCGATGGCTTTGGCTACTTTTAAGCCGGCATCACTAACGATCACACGTTTTTGTTGTTGCGCAATGTCCAGCAGGTCGTTGCCCGACGCAAAATCCCCGTAAGCAAGATCTACTGCATACACCAGCTCTTCACTTTCGTAGGTCTTATCTTTCAATGCATCATTCAGTGGAAAAAATACTTTGTTTGTATAGGTGGATTGAAGGCTGGTATTCACAGCTTTTTTCAAAACACCATTACGGTAATCATAAATTTTTAATTCAGGTTGGTATTGCTGGATGGCCCTTGCAAAAACCATAAAAGGAAGAATGGCATACCGCTGATAGTATGGACCTTCCATGTAGTAGCCATCAGGAGAAAAAAGTTGATTTACCTGTGAAAGGAAACCGCTTTTATCGTCTTTGCCGGATCCATGCAAAGCAATATCAACCCAGTCTTTCCGCCCGCAAACATACCCTGCCATACCAACTGCTGCAACACTCCATGTTGCGTGGTTATGCACGAGGTTGAATATTTTTGAATTCACTTCACTTAACTCTTTTACCATTTCGGCGAAGAGATCATTTTCTATTTTGTTTCTATCTTCTT
>JAQBNJ010000570.1 GCA_028288645.1 Sediminibacterium sp. | reverse complement strand
AGTCAACCCGAGGCTGGCGGCCTGTATCGAATTTTGTTGCCATCCTTTATTGTCTTTATGCGTTCTGGCGAAAAAAGTTTTTGTGGCTAAATCCAAATTGGGTTTGCCAACCGTAAAAGTCCGGTACGGGAAAACAGCATACAGTTCAGGATTTTCAATATTTTTTTTGTTGCTGTATGTTTCGGCGGGTGCCAGCAGCGTGTCGCTGTTAACCACTCTTTTTGGAATGGAGGGCAGGGCATCTATTAATTTCTTCCATTGCTCATACTGTGCTTTTGTAATAGAGATATCGGGCAGTGCCAACATTTTTTCTGCTACTTTTTTTATGCCAACGATCTCTGGCAACGGATTAGATGCGGTATGAAAAGTTTCCAGCGACATGGCAGGAGAGAACAGGATCTTTCCATCATTACCCCGTTTCCAGTGATGATCGAAAAAATCGAGGATCTCACTTACAAAAGGAACCAATGTATCTTTTGCAAAAGCAGTACTTTTTGTAAAAGAATAATAATCCAGCATCAGTATGGAAAGTTCAAGCCCACCTTGCCAGTAATACCTGATATAATCATTGCTGGTATAGCCATCGGCAAGATTATTTCTTTTAAGACCGTAATTGGTATTTGTATAAGCGCCCCAGAAATTCATGGTTTCAGGAAAGAATGCTCCGTTATGGCCATAATATTTTTGCGTGGCAGCTTTGCGCAATGGCAAAGCTTTCATGTACATCTGAAACAATGGACGCATCATTTCGAAATCGCCGGCGATAAGCATGGACCAATAGGGTAGCCTTGTATTCTGCCACCAATATGGCCCGCCCCATAAACGAAAATCCGCATCATGACCTGCATTTCCGCCTTGCCTGTTGTAAGTGTCTACCGTAAAGATCGAACCATTGAATTTTATAGGAGCGTTTCCTCTGCCGCCACAGGCATTGATAAAACGTTGCAATATGTAACCCTGTGTTACTGTCTCTGCCTGTCGGCGTTCGGCTGAATCTTTAGCGGTAATAAATATATAGTTGGTGTTCCAGAATTGTTTCCACCATTTGGCATGTTGCTTTTCACGATCCTGTGCCGTTGTTTTTTTGATTGAAGCTGCAATATTGGTTACGGTTTTTTTCCAGGAAGCAGTGGTTCCTATTAGTGTTAACGGGTAAATATTTATTTGAAAATGATGTGATGGTGTTTTACTTGTTAATGAAGTATCAGAAGTGTTTGTTAACCCTTTTGCATCAATGCATATTCCGGATGTCCGGTTTAATAATGGGTCTTCAGTATTGGTTGCAAATTCTCCCAGTGATTGAAGTTCTAAATTCTTTTTCCACTGGGAGTGGGTGTTATGATGGAAACTAATGATCCTGTCTTTGTTCCCTTGAACTATGCTGTCTGCTTCGCTGTAAATTGGGAATACAAATTTTTTATTGGCATCCAGTTCGCTTACTCCATAGGTACCGTTTGTTGTGTTTCCATCAAATTCATAGTGTGTCTTTCGCCATGTTTCAAAGGATACCTGTGCATGTAAGGGAGTTTTGCTGTCTATGTCAACCTGTATAGTTGGGTTGTTGGCATCCACCCAAAGTTTTACCTGTGTGTTGCCGTATTGTACAACAATTCTTCCTTTTTCCAGCTCAAGCGTTTGGGAAAATATGCTGCTGTTATATTGCACAGGATACAAAGACACTCTTATCTTCCCCAGCTTTAGCAAGTGTCCATACTCGCTCCATGCATCCGTTTTAGAAATATAAAAAACAAGATCGCCATTCTGCTCGATCCATGCATTGATCCCGATATCGCCATTGCCCAGCGGCATTGACCCCTGGGAATTTAGCCCTGGCGTGTTCCAATGGACAGCATACTCTGCCAGCGCTTTTTTTTGAGCCGTAAGTAGACTGGTGCTGAACATCACGCATGCAAAAAGTGTAATTGATTTTTTTAGCACAACCCAAATTTTATTTTCATATGTACTAGTTATTTTGTTTTTGAGATTGAATGCCGATTTTATTGAAAGCGATCATTTTAAATTCCGGCAGTATTTTAAATATCTCAGAAGAAGGTTTCAGTTGGAAGTTCATCTCCTTATAGTTTTCAAAACCCAGATCACCATCGGCAATGTAATTTTTGCCAATATTCGACCACTCCGCTTTTCCGTTAGTAAGCAATTTTACATTTACAAATACATTGTTCTCAATAAAATTCCGCTTTGGCAATGCCGGGTTGTCTTCAAAATAAATACTGAGTTTTGGATAGGCAATGGAGTAGGGAGGCTGCTTGTAGTTTACAGCTTCCAATCGTGATTGAAAAATCCCGTCTTTGTCAAGGCTTGATTTTGCCCAATTCATTAATCGGTTATCAAGATGAATGGCCAGTGGCGCTTCAATAAAAATATTGTTACGATATACATTATCAGTTCCTCCCCCGATCAATATGTTGCGCGAGCCTGCGCGGTAAAAGATATTGCCGGTCACTTCCATACCACAGGCGCCATCATCGTGATACACTGCTACAATGATGCCGTGGTCGTTACCGATATGGTGAAAGAAGTTGTTTCGTACTTTATTACCCTGTTCACTGGGATCTCTTCCATAATAAATGGCGCCCATATCATCACCATCTGTTACCGCATGATGTATTTCACTGTATTCGATGATATGTTCGTTGCCATGTAAGGCAATAGCGCTCCCGGGGCAATTGTAGATCTCACAGTTGCGGATACTATTGCCTACGCCATCAATGTTGATACCGGTTTTATAAGAGCGGTCAAGACGGGTAAAATCATGGATCCTGCAATTGATCACCTGGTTATTTCCTTTTGCCAATGTGATGCGATTGCCGCCACCTAAACTGATTCCGCCTGCACCGGTATTGTAGATCTCACAATTAGAAACTACATGCCCCGTTCCGGCCTCACGGTCAAATGTGGTATGCTTGTACATGTAGTTTGAGATACTACCCAGTTTGGCTGAAGCAGGTTCTCCATCTCCCTCGTGTTTTAAATCTGCGAATGGTTCAATGCCTTTTCCAATACAAACACCGAGTATGCCTAAGTTTCTGAAAACGCAATTGTCGATCCTGTTTTCTTTTCCTTTTTCGATGTATGCGCCCATTCCCCGTGAGCACTCAAAATGCAAACCGGTGAAATGGATAAAAGAAGCATTTTTTAATTGAACGATCGGCTCCTCAAGCATCGATACTTCGATGGTTGTTAATTCTTCTGCCGGTGGATAAAAGTATAAGATGCCGGTATTTCTGTCAATATAATATTCACCCGGGATATCGATCTCTTCCAATAAATTATAAGCGAACCATCGCTGAAAGTTTGCACCATTCGCAAAACCATACATGGTTTCCTGTTTGGTGGTGATGGTTTTATTTTTCAGGTCAAGGTTTGCAATTTCTACCGCATCATCAGCATAACCATACCTGAAAAAGCCGGAGATCCATATATCTTTTGCTTTCTCCCATCGGTTGGGTTGATCAGTTGAAAAGAGAAATTTGCCGCCGCGATGCGAGAAATCTCCATTACGTGGTATAGAGCCTGCATCTAACACCTTACCGATAGGAATTAATGTATCGTTCGGATACCGCGCGAGACGCATGGATCTTTTATTGCAAAACAGTTCCATCGGCGCCGGCTGGTACGGCCTTGCAAAACCATGCGGCGTTAATGTTCCGAAATTGTTGATGCCTGCTTTTTTCAGGTTAATCTGCAATATCTTATTTTTCGCGGCGGCCGGAAACCGCTGTAGTATCGAAATATCATTTACCGGGATCGCATATTTTGTTTCTATAGAAATGCCACCTGTTAAAGAAACTGTTTCATTCTTGTAAGCGGTATAGGTAACCGGGTAATTTTGAGTACCCGCATCCAGGCTATCAAAAACAACGCTGTTTTTGAAAAAATAATTTCCTGCCCTGAAATAAACGGTCACGGAAACATTCTTTTCATGTTGTAAGATATTTCTTACGGCAGTGCGTGCTTTTTCCAAACTGGCAAAGGGTTTATCGATCGTTCCAATATTCTTATCATTTCCTGCCGGGGAAATATATAGTTCTGTTATCGTTTGCGCATGAAGACATATCGCAAATAGTAATAAAGAGGAAAGGATGATCGTGAATTTGTTCTGCTTCATTTAGAAATTAATTTATGCTATTATTTTCATTGATCCGGATTGAAAAC